>NZ_QHLP01000011.1:0-92674 GCF_003185985.1 Auritidibacter sp. NML100628 | reverse complement strand
GGACACGTCGAGGTCTTTCGGATGGACTGTGTAAGAACTTCCATCATCGGAAGACCTCGACGTCTATCCGGGCAGCGCCACGCCGTGTCCTGGAATCACTGATCCACACCCTCAATTACGAAGAGCCCCTAATTCTTAGGCCACCCCACCGGATAGTCACAGCCGTCGACAGCGACTCCGATGCCTCAGGCTCTTTAGGGACTCAATCTGCTGGAAGAGACGCTAAATGTTGGCTGGGAATCGTAGGTTCAGGAGTAGGCGGCGGACTTGCAGGAGCAGCTACTGGAAGTGCCGTTCCTGTAAGTAGGAACAGCAGCAGGAGCTGTTTCAGGTGCAATGGCGGGAAACGCTGTTGGCACCGCTAATTACTGCCGATAAATAATAGGGGCGTGTTCTCATGCACGGGGATAATCGACAGCGGACTCGTTGGTTTTGGATCATGATGGCTTTTGGTGCAGTCTTCTTACTATTCATGATCAGCGTGAAAACGCCGTTAGAGTCAATTTTGATTGTTTCCGTACCATATTTTATTTGTGCAGTAGCTCTACTAGCAGTAAACCGCCGTTCCTCTAATGACACCTAAAATACCTATTCGATCGAACAACTACCTGCACAGCAAAATCAAAAGTCTATCTGAAGATTTACCGCTCGAATCCTCGGTCCTGGTCCCTGTCGCGGGTGGGTCGGCACGGTCTTGCCACCGAATGCCGTTGAGGTAGTTATACGATGCTAGACCAGGTGGCGGAGGACCCGAGCCACCGTCCGGTCCGGGGCCAGCGCACGGAGTTTCCGGAATGCCATATCGGGCAGTGAGACTCCGTAGTGGATGGTGGCCCGTTGCCATTGGTTGCGCGGATGCACCGCGGTGTAGATTTTCTCGGCGACGTCTCGCGGGGTAATCCGCACCCCCAGCGTGCGGATGGATTTGGCGCTCACCTCAGCCAGTGCCGTCTTGGCCCACAGCGGCATGACGTCGATGACCCGAATATCATCGTGTTTCCATTCCAGCCCGAGTCCTTCGGTCAATCCTTTGACGTAGAATTTCGTGGCCGAATACACCAGCACATCGGGTTGACCGTAAATCGCCGATGCCGAGCACATATTCACCAGGGTGGAGCCGGGTGTGGCCTTCAAATACGGGTGTGCTGCTCGGGCACCGTAGGTTGGTCCGGCGCAGTTGACCTCGATGGTGTTCAGAATTCGGGTGGGGTCTTGGCGAGCCAGAGCACCGTCAATGATCACGCCTGCATTATTGTCGAGCACATCGAGCCGTCCCCCGGTGTGCGAGGTGAATTCAGCCAGTGCCGTATCCCACTGCTGTGGGTCGGTGACATCCAAGTGCCCGGTGATCAGGTGTGGATGTCCGTAGGGAATCTCGTTGACGTCGTAGGCTCCCACGAGCCATCCGGCGGATAGGAATTTTTGTGCGGTGGCCCGGCCAATTCCTGTGGCTGCTCCAGAAATGAAAATTGACCTCATGCGGTCACTCTAAAGGACGAGCACGCCACTGAATAGAGATCACTGGTGGCGCACCGTACTCGAGGCCGCTAGACGGTGATGGCAGGGCGGGATACGATGTGCCCGCCCCGAGATGTCAGTCGCAACCAGACTCCTGCCCGAAACAGCTGGGAGGTGCCCCGCTGGGTCAAAAAACTCAGTCCGGACGCGGCAAAAGCCATCCCGGCCGGAAATTGCGCCACGGCCGGGTCGCCGTATGTCTCACCCCAGACTGCGGTGCGGGCCTGGTGAACCATTGCGGCCCCGGGACTGGTGGGCAACGTTTCTGCGACGTGGCGGATGCCCTGTCGAGATAATTCGCTCAGCTCAGCGTCGTCGATCACCGCTGCCAGTCGCCACTGGGTTCTAGGCGGTGTCATGCCGGTCCAGGCGGTTTCTTCTTCTACCGGAGGTAGCGTGAGCCAGGTGATGTCCTGGGAGGTCATCCGACTGGTACGGTCGGTAATCGCTTGTAACGGGTAGACACGGTCGAGTCCGTCCAGCACACCGACTTGGTCCTCAGATTTGTTCAACCCCACGGTCCGAACACCGAGGACGTAGGGCATCTGGTCGCCAAGGCTCAGGGGGCTGAAAATATTGACGGTGGTCACCAAAACATTGCGTTGGACTTGGAGACGCATGCTGGTGGCTTGAAGGTGCTTGGCCCGTTCCGCAAAGCGATGCAAATCGTTCACGACACGGTCATTGGCCAGCGGTATGCGGTGCCCCTGAGTCATCCCGCCATTCTCCCACGAATGGAACACGCGAGCGCTCTGTTGACGACACGAGCGGTTATGATCGATGACAGAATTATTCGCATCGCACTCATCAGAGGGGCACCATTCACATGACCGAGACCAATGGTTCCGAGACGCCGAGGCCAGATTCAACGGATCTACTCCGTCAAGTCTTGGATCTGGAGTATCAGGCAATCATTGATTCCAAGAAAATCTATACCGGCACAACGCCGCCACAATATGGTGGGCGTGTGTTTGGGGGCCAGGTCCTGGCCCAGGCATTGATTGCCGCTGGTGACACGGTCGATGACGAACGGCACCTGCATTCGATGCACGCCTATTTCGTCCGACCCGGCGATGCCCAGGTGCCCATTAACTTTGTGGTGGAAGAAGTCCGCGATGGACGGTCGTTTTCGGTTCGCCATGTGGCAGCGCAGCAACACGGTAAGACCATTCTGACCCTGACCTGTTCCTTCCAGGCCGAGGCATCCGGGATGGACTTTTTCCAGCCCATGCCACAGGGCATGCCCGACCCACGGAGCATCCCCAGCACTGAAGAGTTGTTGGGCGGCATTGACCATCCTCAAGCCCAGGAGATGGCCTCACGTCGCCCCTTCGATATTCGGATGATTTCCGAACCGGTCTACATCGGTCCTGCGCAGGAGCGTTCCTCGCAAACAGCGTGCTGGTTGAAGACCTTTTCCGGCATCGCGCTGGGACATAATCAGCAGGCGGCTGCCCTGGCCTATGCAGCTGACTATATGCCCTTTGATCCGATTCTGCGCCAGGCCGGGCTGTTCTGGGCCACTCCCGGAATTTCGATGGCTTCGCTAGACCACGCCATGTGGTTCCACCGTCCCATCAAGGTCGATGAATGGATGCTGTATGTGCTGTCCAACCCCTCAACCCAGTCGGCGCGAGGCACCAGTATCGGGCAGTTCTATTCCACCGCTGGAGACCTCATTGCCACCGTCGCCCAAGAAGGCATGATCCGCACCCCGGATGACGACAACGCCCCGTCCTCATGATCTCGTCAGTCCTGACACGTGTCGTAACTGTCGTCTGTTAGCACAGCATCTAATCGCGCTAACAGCACAAAAACCACCAACGGGGTCTCACCACACACGATGGCGAGACCCCGTTGGTGTTCAGGGCGTGGAGATCGTGACTCTAGTCGCGAGTCAGTTTCCGGTGGGTCACCCGGTGCGGACGTGCTGCCTCGGGGCCGAGACGCTCAACCTTATTTGCCTCGTAGGATTCGAAGTTCCCCTCGTACCAGTACCAGTGAGCGGGGTTTTCTTCGGTGCCTTCCCAAGCCAACATGTGGGTCGCGACACGGTCTAAGAACCACCGGTCGTGGGAAATGACTACCGCACACCCGGGGAATTCCAGCAGAGCGTTTTCCAGTGAGGTGAGTGTTTCCACGTCGAGGTCGTTGGTCGGCTCGTCAAGGAGGAGCAGGTTGCCGCCTTCTTTCAACGTCAGCGCCAGGTTCAATCGGTTACGCTCACCGCCGGAGAGCACACCAGCTTTCTTCTGCTGGTCCGGGCCTTTGAATCCGAAAGCGGACACATAGGCCCGAGAAGGCATCTCCACATTGCCAACTTGAATATAGTCCAGTCCGTCAGAGACGACCTCCCACAGGGACTTCTCGGGATCAATATTGGCACGGTTCTGATCCACATAGGAGATCTTCACCGACTCACCGATCTTCAGCTCTCCACCGTCGAGGTCTTCCAGCCCCACGATGGTTTTGAACAGGGTGGTCTTACCCACACCGTTCGGCCCGATGATACCGACGATGCCGTTCGGCGGGAGCGAGAACGACAGGTCATCAATCAGGACGCGATCGCCAAAGCCTTTGCGAATATTGGTGGCTTCGATGACCTGCGATCCCAAGCGGGGGCCCGGCGGAATCTGAATCTCTTCGAAGTCAAGCTTGCGGGTCTTCTCCGCTTCAGCTGCCATCTCTTCGTAACGTGCCAGACGAGCCTTCTGCTTGGCTTGACGCCCCTTGGCATTGGTCCGAACCCAGTCGAGTTCGTCCTTGAGGCGTTTGGCCAGCTTGGCGTCTTTGCGCCCCTGAACGGCCAACCGTTCACGCTTCTTCTCCAAATACGTGGAGTAGTTACCTTCGTAGGGGTAAAGACGACCGCGGTCGACTTCTGCAATCCACTCGGCCACGTGATCCAAGAAATACCGGTCGTGAGTCACGGCGATAACAGCGCCGGGGTAGGTCTTTAAGTGGCCCTCCAGCCACTGCACCGATTCTGCGTCCAGGTGGTTGGTGGGCTCATCAAGCAACAACAGGTCAGGCTGTTCCAGCAACAATTTACACAGCGCAACACGACGACGTTCACCACCAGAGAGATGCGTGACGTCAGCGTTGCCATCTGGTAGTTGTAGGGCTTCCATGGCTTGTTCCAACTGAGAGTCGATGTCCCACGCATCGGCGGCATCAATCTCTTCCTGCAACGTGCCCATTTCTTCCATCAAGGCATCGAAATCCGCATCTGGCTCGGCCATTTCGGCAGAAATCTGGTTGTAGCGCTCAAGCTTCTGGTAGATCTCTCCAACGCCTTCACGGACGTTGTCCAGCACATTTTTCTCTTCGTTGAGCGGAGGTTCCTGCAAGAGAATTCCGACCGAGTATCCCGGGCTGAGACGTGCTTCACCATTCGAAGCCTCGTCCAGACCGGCCATGATTTTCAGAATCGTTGATTTACCCGCACCGTTGGGGCCGACCATACCGATCTTCGCTCCGGGGAAGAACGACATGGTGACGTCATCGAGGATGACTTTATCGCCAACTTTTTTGCGGGCATTGATCATGGTGTAAATAAATTCCGCCATGCCCTCTACAGTAGTCGGTGGCCATGGCAAATGCGTACTCGCACGCCACGGCCACCGCACGCTAGCTTAGGCAGCAACCTCTGGATCGTCACCGTCGCCTTGCGGGGTTTCGACCGGGTCGCGCCCCAGCGGAGAGGCGTCCCAAGACTCGGTGGACCCCGCAAATATCTCATACGGACGCGAGAATTCCGCAAACCCCATCGCCAGATCGTGACCGATGGTGGTGGCATAGATTTCGACTGCTGTCCCTTGGCGCTGGCCGTCTTTGGACGTCCAGGGACGAACGGACAAATTGCCCGTCACGACCACGGGTTGACCTTTCACGACACTGCGGTAGACATTATCGGCCAGTTTCTTATAGGCGGTGACGGTAAACCAGTTGGTATTGCCGTCTTCCCACTCTCCCGTGCGCTGATTCCATTTGCGTTCCGTCGAGGCCAAGCGGAAATCCACCGCCGAATCCCCCGAGGGTAGCGTGACTTTTCGTGGTTCGGTTCCCACGGTGCCTCGTACCGTCATGTTTTGTCGCATCGTCCAGCCCCTTTCTCATCATGTCTGCCCCCTGAATACTCTGACGCGGTGGGTGGGAGCTGACGGTGATGGTTGTTCATCGATGGCATTGTTCTCAGCTCCCAGACTGGTAGCACGTGTGTGCCCTGTCCGGGTTGCCTCCAGCTTCGTCGAGTTGAGGGCAACTCGACACCTGCAGCACGTCAACTGTGGATAGTGGTGGCGCGTGTATTGGCCCTGTGGGGAACAAAGCGGATACAATAGGGGGTGCTCATTTGCCTCAGTAGCTCAGCTGGATAGAGCAACGGCCTTCTAATCCGTAGGTCGGGGGTTCGAATCCCTCCTGGGGCGCTGTTGACCAGGTGCTGGTGTGCTGATCTGGTGTACCGGTCTTGCCTCGACCGGCGTGTCCCTGACCCCGCGGGGCATGATATATGGCGAGACCGGACCGTGAGGAGACCCAATAAGGTGTCACATGCTATGCAGCAGAACACCCAGCAGACTCAAGCTGAGGTCGAGACCGGACCGGCGATCCCGTCTCGTGCCAAAGTGTGGTGTCATCTCGGCATCCTGATGGCCGTGGCGATCGCGGTGTATATCACCCATTCGATCCTGCGGTTTAACGGCTACCACGCCAAGGGGTTCGACCTGGGAATTTTCGACCAGGCGGTACGCCAATACTCGTTGTTTAAGCCTCCAATCGTGCCGATTAAAGGCGATGGTTTCCACCTGCTCGGGGACCACTTCCACCCGATCCTGGCGCTGCTCTCTCCCTTCTACTGGATCTGGGACGACCCGCGCATGTTGGGGATCATCATGGCCCTGGCACTGGGCTCAACGGCGATTCCGGTCTATTTCTTCACCCGGCGCCGCAGCCACCACCACGTCTGTGCCTTAGTGGTCAGCACCGCATTGCTAGCGTTCTGGCCTTTCCAGGCCATGGTCAACTGGGACTTTCACGAAGTCACGCTCGGGGTGCCGGTCATTGCGTGGGTGATTTGGGCGCTGGATGCGCGCCGTTTCTGGCTGGCGTGCGGGCTGAGCCTGATCCTGCTCACTGTTCGGGAAGACATGGGGATCACGCTGGTCGCCATCGCCGTGGTCATGTTGTTTTATCGGGCCTGGTGGCAGGCTCTGGTCACCGCGGTGAGTGGCATGATCGGTTTCGTCGTGGTTTTACAGGTCGTGATCCCTTATTTCTCCCCCTCGGGAGAATTCTCGTATTGGGAATATACCGCCCTGGGTGAGGATCTGGGTTCCTCCTTGACCTTTATGCTCACCAACCCCTTGGAAACGATCGGCATCCTGTTTGATCATCCGCTAAAGATCGGGCTGTGGCTCCTTCACTTCGTGCCCCTGCTGCTCTTGCCGTTGTTATCGCCCATTACCCTCGCAGCAACTCCGCTATTGCTTTCCCGGTTGTTCAATGACCGGTTAAACGTCTGGGCACCGGTGTACCAGTACGACGCCATGCCCTCGGTGATTTTGATGCTGGCTGCCGTCGATGGGGCTTATCGACTTACTCGATGGGTCCGGACCTGGCGAGACAGCTCCCAGACACCTGGCACCAACCACCTCCCCAAGGACGCCACGGAGGCGACTACCGGTCAGCCCCGACCACGACCGGCTTCCGTGGTCGGTACGGTGGTGCTTGGCGTGAGCTTGGTTGGCACCGTGACCTTCCCGGCTGTCTTCCCGTTCCACCAGCTTCTCACCGCTACGTACTGGATACCCAGCGAGAAAGCACAAGCCTTTGACCGCGCCGTATCAATGATCCCCGACGATGTCTGTGTCGAAGCAGCCGACCATGCCGCCCCGCATCTGAGCACTCGGACCGCGGTGGGTCTCCACGGAACCTTGAACGACGACCGGTCGACCTGGATGATTATTGATGACGAGGTCGAGGAGCTGGGTGGCAACCACCCACTGACCCCATCGCAAGCCTTCGACCGGGCTGAACGGCTCGGCTTTGAGGTAGTTTGGGAGGATCAAGGTGTCTGGGTCCTTCACCGCGATCAGCCGGTTGACCCCGCCTGCTCGCAGTATCTGCACCGCTAATTTCACGACCGGTTGACAAGGAGGATCCATGGATGGTTTTGAGCTCTTCCGCACCCTACTGGTGGCCGTAGCGGTGGTGGGTGGTATCGCTCTGTTGGTGTTCGGGTGGAACATGATGGCCTCCCGGCTGTTGGGTGGCCGCAGTGAAAACCACGAGCTCACCGCCTCTGAAGGACAGCACGCCGGTTTGGACACCCAACGGCGTCTGGCGGAATTGCAACAGGAGCTCTTTGCTCTTCTGGCCCTCCCTGAGGGACCTGACCCTCGACGACCGGGCTCAACCACCGAGGTGGTTTTCGACACCCCGGGCTGGGCCGATGAGTCCAGTCGGTTCGTGCGCGCTTTCCGAGCCAGCCAGTCGGCCTGCTACCAGCGCTTCACAGAGCTAGCCCCAGCACCCGGAAGCCTCGAGGTGTCTGCCCAGGACCTGGATGCCCTTATTTCGGTGCTGGGCGAACTGACCGAAAACTTCCTCGAAATTGATCGGGCCATCAAACTCAGCGATACCGTTGCGGATTCCGACAACACCCAATTCATCCTGGACCGGCGTTGGGGTGCCCCACTGCGCCGGGATACTGTGGCGGACAACCAGCCAGAGCGTTTAGCAGAAAACCTGATGGTATATGTGGCCAGAAACTGGCCGGTGCATCAACGGCTGATCCGCGAGGATTTCACCGCCTCTGGCCTGAATCAGACCGAACAGACAAACCTGGACTCCTTACTCAACCGCCTGGTGGCCCACCAGCTTTTGGCCCGTGATGATGACGGGTTCATCTGGCCGGCGTCCACCCATCGGCCCGACTGGGGTGTATTTCGTCAGCTCAGCGTTGACCAGCTGGCCGATCCTGACACCGTGCCGCTGATCGAGATCGCCAATGCAGCCTGGGTAGCACTGGGCGCCTGCGAAGACCAGCAGGCCACCACCACGGAATTACTCGCAACGACCGCCGAACAGCTCGGGCTGACCGCCGAAGACCTCCACGCATCCCCGCAAGCCACTCAACGGGTGCGGGATGCGATCGATGCCGGGCTGGCCACCGACCGGTTAGCGACAGCCGGGCCGGACCAGATCAGGAGAGGACGCACCCAGTGGCCGGTGCTCTACCGGCGTCCGGTCACACCCCGGCATTCACGTTCCTAACACTGAACCTGCTGATCCTTATCCCGTGCTACACCGCGCCAATAGCTAATCCACGAATGGTCTCGCCGGGTGAGCAGACCGTGAGAGCCTGGTGGCAATCGAGGCAGAGAGAGACTGTGATGCGCAAAGGGTGCGTGGGCTGTCTTGGACTGATCCTGCTGATTGTGTTGATCGCTCTGGCTAGCCGGGGTCAGCAAGGTATGGGCCAACAGCAAGAAAACCGCCGAGGCCACTTGAGTGAAGCGCCTCAGATGGTGGGGGCGCCGCCCGAGACGAGATGATTGAGGATCTCACCGAACGCTTTGAGGCGTTGCACCCGCACCCCGATTCCGGATGGTTCGTGGAGACGCGGCCTCACGCCGCCGAGTTCTACCGTCACGACCTTCACGCCCAGGAGATGTTCTGTGAACTCACCGACTCCTCGTCACCGCAGTATCCTCCCTCCGCTGACGATCCTCGCGCGTTGGGTGAACTGGTTCAGGAGAGCGAAGATGCCTCCCGCCACGCTGAGCGAGGTGTCCAGGGCTTCGAATGGACAGGGCCACCGCCCGCACCACATGACCGGGCCGGAACCCCCCGCTACATCTCCGCAGCACAACGAGCGCTCGACCCGCGCTGGGGCCAACCCGCCCGAGCCGAGGCTCCTCCAGCGGCGTCTGCCACACGAGTGAACACCTCGGTCTTCGAGCTGGTCACCACGCAATGGCCGCTCCAGGCTCAGCTGACCACCGTTCACTTGGTGGAAGACCAGTATGGCGCTCTGTGGCCAAGCTGTGCGTGTGCCAGGCATCCATCCGGGAAATCGGCAACGCCCACTGGTCCGTCCTCGCCCAGGCCGCTGCAACGCAGAGGCTCTCGGCTGAGCAGTTGCTGGAGGCTACGTGGCATCGATTCCTCGATCACCGTCAACCCAGACCACCACGCGCAAGACCGGCTCCAGCAAGGACTTCAAGACGCTATGGAAAGCGACCGGGTCCAACGCGCCGCTAACGGCAGGTTCATCGAGTCGCGGGTGTGTTGGCCGGACACCTACCGACGTCCGTTCCGGGCACGGGCACGACCCGATGATGCCTGATGACGAGCCCTATGAGCTTCAATAAGTCCCCCGACGTCTCACGTTGTCCTGGCAACCTTTTAGACTACTTTCAGATAAGTCGCGCGGGATGCTGGACTTCAGCTATTCCATGAGTGAAAGCGAGTTGCGGTGAGCCAACAACAAGGTGGCGGGCTGGGGTGTTTGGGAGTGATTCTCCTGCTGGTCGTTCTGGGCCTGGCCATTGAATACTGGTACATAGTGGTCGGCATTATTGTGTTGCTGGTGGTTGGCTTTTTCGTGTTCTCGTCCCTAGCGGCAAGCGATCAAAGGCAACTGCAGGAAAAGCAAGATCGCATCGCCGCACGCAAAGAGCAGAACCAGCAGGAGGCCGAACGCCGTGAGCGCGCCGACAAGTTGCAAAGGATCACGGATCGTTTCACGGCCCTTGAAGCTCGATCAGCCTCCCAGATCCATCATGTGACAACCGAACCGGAGAACGCAGGCTGGCTAGTGGATTCCAACCCGCATGTGCAGGCGTTTCGGAGTCAATATCATCGCGCCCGGACCGAATTTTCTCGCCGTCTCAAGCCCTATTCGTCGATGTATCCACCTCGAGAGGACCAACTGACTCAGCTCGATGAGATGGTTACTGATCTTGAAGTGGCCTACGATCATGCCGATCGAGGGGTGCGGTTGTTCGGCTGGGGTGGTCCCGCGCCTGATTCCACCGACCTCGCCGCGGCGGCTCGCTACGCGGCCGAGGCCCAACGGGTACTGGATTCTCGGTGGAATCAACCGGCCCTGATCGACCCTCCCGGTCCGTTCTCGGTGACTCGTTATGGAAAACTCGTGCATGAGGCAATCACACGCCACTGGCCCGTGTTGCGCGAGAGCGTACACGACATTATGGCCGTCGCCGACTCAGCAGTCGTCAGACCCCATGTTCCCAGGGACACCGACGATGCTCTTGACACCCAGCTGGCCACCGGTCTCCTGGTGGAGGACCACAATGGGGCCTTGTGGCCGGCCTGGGTGGATCCCGACGAGTGGATTTGTCACCGCACTTTTCCCAACGATCACCACCCCGATTATCTGCCCTTGGTCCAGGCGCCGATCCGAGAAATTGCCAATGCCCACTGGGCGACGCTGGCCGAAGAGACCGAGGCTGGCGGGATGCCCGTCGATCAGCTCATCGAGGCTACCCTCCGCCGACTGCGTGGCCCCGATGCCGCCCCCGACAACAGTCCGCGGCTACAGGCCAGACTGCGTCGTGGCCTCGACGATGCACTGCTCAGTGACCGGGTGCAACGAGAATCTGATGGACGGATCACCTTGTTGCGGGTGACGTGGCCTGCGACCTATCGACGCTCCCGTTTCGACGAGCGGGGCTGAGCACCCACCGATCGGCCGCAGCGTTGAAGTCTCCCCCACCTGGATCAAGCGGTGAATTCTGGCTACCGTCACCGCGCAGTTCATCGCGTTGCGGACGCAGGATATCGCCGATGACTGACAAACAGATCCAGATCAGGGTTACCATGTGGGCGATGATGCCGGTGGCGTACCAGGCGGTGACCCACCAGTCACCGAACTCGCCACCGGAGGTGATCCGGGCCGATTCCATCCACACTCCGCCGAAGTGATACACCTCCGCGGCCTGCCAGATCCAAAACTGGGACTGTTTGGGCCGAGCGAGCACCACCAGCGGGATCAACCAGGTGACGAACTGCGGAGAGTAGACCTTTCCGAGCAGAATAAAGGCAGCCACGATCAACAGGCACAACTGAGCCATGCGGGGCCGGACCGGGGCACGCAAGCCCAAGACTAGGATTCCCACGCAACACAGGGCGAATAGGCCGTTGGAGATCAGCGAGAACGTCTCACCGGACCAGCCCGTGAAGTCCAGGGCCAACCACATCGAGGAGAAGGACACTTCACGATCGGAGGAGAAGGTGTAGAACCGCGACCACTGGTCGAAGGCTGTGAGCATAAACGGGATGTTGACCGCCAACCAGGTGATCGCTGCCGGGAAGATGACTTTGGCGAACACTCCGAGTTTGCCGGTACGGATCGCCAGCACCAGGATCGCGCCCAAGAAGAATAACGGGTAGAGCTTCATGGCCGTACCCAGCCCAATCAGCACCCCGGCGAGTACGTTCTGGTTCCGGGCAAAGGCCCACAGCGCCAGCGAGCCGAGCATCACCGCCCACAGATCCCAGTTAATGAACGCGGTCAGGATCATCGCCGGCGCCAGGGCTACCAACAGTGCGTCTTTGGGACGGTTGCGGGCAGTGTAGGCGGTGGCAATCACGGTGATGATCCAGCACACCGTGATCAGGGCGGCGTTGATGTCGAAGTAGGCCACGGTGCGTTCCAGCGTTGCGCCCTCACCGGGCACCATCCAGGCGGTGAGACCGGCGATGACCGCCAGCAGGGCCGGGTATTCCAGCCACTGGTCTTCGGGTAGTGGCGTGTAGAACGGGAACCAACCTTCGGCTAGCCCGCGGGTAGGAAACAGCTGCGCGAAGTCCGAGTAACACATGTGGATGTGCACATCCGGGGTCCCCCAGCCGTTGACACGACACCATTGTTTGGACAGCAACGCCAACACAGCCGCTACCAGGGTGACCAGCCCCAGCACCACGAGCAGACGGGGGGTGACTGCCGACCGGGGCACCGTGCGGCGTTCCGGGGCGCGTGTGGTGGAGTCAGTGGGTGCAGGCATAAGAGGTTAGTCTTTCTCGAGGTGTCGTAGCGTGGTGGCATCTCGGTCGCGTTGCGGCGGGAAGGCTTGTGAGGTGGCCGGATCCCAGAATAGCAACCCCACCATCCCGACGACACCGATGACGCCGGTGATCACCCGCACCAGCAGGATGGGAATCCATTCGGCCACCGACACCTGATCGACCACGCCGATGACCACCAGCACCATGATAAGTAGGTACAGCATCCAGGACCAGCGCGGATGCCACAGCCGGACCACGGCGAATAGCGGCAGCACCCACAGCAGGTACCAGGGCTGGATGATCGGCGCCAGCAGAATGGAGACGATCAGCGCGATACCGGTGGAAATCACCGGGTGGGTCACCGAGCGCTTCAGCGCCAGGTAAGCCACCACCACAGCAGAGATCACGGTACCCAGCGTGTAGACCACGTCGGCGACCGGGCGGATACCGGTCTGGGCCAGCGCGTCGGTGATCCAGCCGATACCCAGGCCGAGCAACCCGAAAGGCGCATAGGGGAAGGCAGCGTCACCAGCGGTGGTCATGGCCGGGATCCAGCCAAACCACAGCCCCGAGATCCAGCCGAAGACGGTCATCACCGCACCGACCACGACCGCGCAGAGTCCCCAGGCGAGTATCCGTTGCCGATAGCTGACCTCGCGCTGGTCATGTGGGTCGGGTCGACAGAGCATCATCCCGGCGAAGGGCAGGGCCAGAATTGTCAGAGGTTTGATGCCAATCGAACAGGCGATCAGTACCAGCCCCACCACGGTGCGCAGCCACCAGCCGGTCGTGGGCCGGTAACTGCCTAACAGCAGGAACCCGGCCAACAGCAGCCCCAGCATCAACGAGTCGTTGTGGACTCCAGCCACCAAGTAGAGACTGACCAGTGGGTTGAGTACGCTGACCCACAACGCCCAGTCGGGGCGGGCGCCGAATCGGCGAGACAGCTCAATCACGGTGTACCAGCACAGAAACAGCCCGGCGATCGAGACCACGCGGAACAGCAGGACCGCGATTTCCGGGACCTGGCCGGAGACAAAGGTGATGCCTTGTGCCAGTAGCAGAAACAGGGGCCCATACGGTGAGGGGGATTCGGCCCAAATGGAGTCGGCGCCTTGACTAAACCACCCGGGTAGCGTGGATACCCCGGTCTCATAGGGGCTCCACCCGGAGTGCAACACCTGCCCTTGGGCAATATAGGAGTAAACGTCACGGGAGAAGATCGGGAAGGTGAAGATCAGCGGAAGCGTCCAGAGCACCATGGCTCGGGTCAGCACCCGATAGCGGGCGTGTTCCAGTCGGGCGGGCGCCCCAGGTTCAGGCTCGGGGTTTATCCCGCGGTAGCGGGTGTGCGGCAATCGCAAATCTTGCCCAAGGCGTAACCAACAGCGAACCAGTAACAGTGAGGCGGTGACCAGCACGATGGCGCAGGTGAGCACCCCGGCGGTTTCCACACGCAGGGGGTTGAGCACCGTGGAGTGGGCGAACCAGGAGAATTGGGAGCTGGGGAGCCACCCCACGCCCCAGGAGGAGACCATGATGGCCAGGGAAGCGATCAGCCCGGTCAGCAGGTGACGGCGTGGTTCAGGATGGGCCAAACTCAACAACCGACGGTGGAACCAGATGCCCAGAGTCATTGATCAGCACCACTCCGATCAGGTTCGCGCGAAATCGGTGGCCTGTCCGGGGTGCGGGTGATCCGCCAGAACGCCAGGTCGCTGGCGCGTAGGGTCCGCAGGCGACGCCAGGTGTTTTTCAACCCGTCACGCACGTGCCAGTCTTCTTTCATCATGCGGGAGGTCAGCGGGTCCAGTAGCAGAATCCAGATGATGCAGATCCAGGACACCGCGGTAGATAGGTGGGGCATGAATTCCCCGACGGTGAGGAATTGCCAAATGAACAGCTGGTCAGCGGCACCGAAGGCAAGGAAGAAGGCGACGATCACGATGACCAGCTTCAGTTGCCAGTTGCCTTTGATGCCCACCACCACGAACAGGGGCAACAACCACAACACGTACCAGGGCTGGACGATCGGTGAAAGCAACACGATAGTGGCAAACGCCCAGGTGGTCCGTTGCAACAGCTGGGATTGTCGGCCGGTGAACATCAGAATCAGCACGATGATGACCGAGGCAATGCGACCGATGAGTTTCAGCACGTCCAGCACCCAGTCGCTGGGGATACCCAGGGCGTTGAGGGGAGTGCGGATCATATCGTAGGTGAAACCAATCGGCGACCACGGGACCGAGCCCGTGCCGGTCTCGGCCATCACCGATACCCAGCCGAAACCGTAGCCGTTGATGAGTCCAACAGCCACCAGCACGGCGAGAGCGATCGCCAAGGTCAGGGCCCAGTAGCCGAATTTGCGCACCCACCCCGGATTGCGTCCGGCCCACCACAGGCCAATAAAGGGTAGCAACACCACCGTGATGGGCTTAATGCCGATCGAGGCGACCACCAGCAGCACCGCGATCAGTCCGCGCCCGCGCACCGCGTAGTAGATCCCAGCGACCGCGAAGCCCACCATCAACGCGTCATTATGAGCCGAGGAGACGAAAGAAATAATAAAGAGCGGATTGGCTGCTGAGATCCACTGGGCCCGAGCCGGGTCCACACCATAGTGGGCTGCCAATGTGGGCACGTAGTACATGATCAAGGCCACGCCGGCGACAGCAACCACGCGGAAGAGCAGGATTGCCAGATCGGGGCTGTCCACACCGCTGAGGGCCATGATGCCGGCGGCAATCCATAAGAAGATGGGACCATAGGGTGTGGCGTCTTCAGCCCAGGTGGTGTCAGTGCCCAGTTGGAACCAGTTCGACAGGTTGGAAATGCCCTCTTCATAGGGGTCTCCCCCGGAGAGCACCAGCCGTCCTTGATTTACATACGCGAAGATATCGCGGGAGAAGATGGGCAGACAGAGTAGCTGTGGCAGGATCCACAGGGTGGTAATGATGGTCACCGGGGCCAGGGAGCCGGCGGGAAACCGGTAGAACCCTTGCTGAGACGAGACGCGCCGACGCAGCACAATCCCTAGTCGCAACCAGGCCCAGAACATCACCCAACATCCCAGCGTAAGGAGCAACGTTCCGATCGCCACGCCGTGATTGGTCGCGCGCAACGGGGTGAGCACCTGCCACTGATTTAACGGTGAGGCCGCTGCCAGCCAGCCGACTGCATAGGACCCGAGCATCACCATCGCCGACCCCACGACACCAACCACTGCCGCGATCACCAGCGAGGGTGAGAGCGCCCGGCGGGGTTGCTCCGAGGCGGTGGATACCTCAGTGGTGGTCATGTTCGTCCTTTTGATGGCAACCGGGGTACCCGGCCGGTGGAGTGGGCAACGGCCGCACCCACAGCTGTTCATCGGGTGTCATCGTGCTAATTCGGTGCATAATCTATCATCGTTAGCGGAGAGTACGGTGGAAGACACCAACACTGCCGGACTGTTGTTCCTGGCGGTGGAAGCATGTGAAATCAATCTGTCAGGGAGACACGAATGTCCGAGAAGACCCCCGTGGAGAATGCCAACCGCAATCTGGTGTGGATCGATTGTGAAATGACCGGGTTAGACCCGGATGTGGACACACTGGTGGAAGTTGCGGTACTAGTCACGGACTCGGAACTGAATATTCTGGGCGACGGGGTCGATGTCGTGATTAAGCCCTCAGACGCAGCGGTGACTCAGATGAATGATTTTGTCACCCAGATGCACACCTCCACCGGTTTGATCAACGAGTGGGAACAGGGCATGAACCTGCAGGACGCCTCCGCTGTGGTCATGGACTACATCACCACCCACTGCCCCACCCCGCGCACCGCGCTACTGGCCGGCAATACCGTGGGCCAGGACAAATTGTTTTTGACCAAAGAAATGCCTGCGGTCACCGACCACCTGCATTACCGGATCGTCGATGTCTCCTCGATCAAAGAACTGGCCAAACGCTGGTTTGTTGATGCCTATGAGAATGCCCCGGAAAAATCGGGCAACCACCGTGCCCTGGGAGATATCGTCGACTCCATTAATGAGTTGCGCTATTACCGAGATACGATCATGGTCCCCTCCCCCGGCCCCACCGCAGCGCAAGCCCAAAAAATTGCCGGTGAGTTGGAGCTCTATCAGACCGCTGACTACGCCCGTTAACGCCCTCTTTACCGCATGTTGTTCCCGATTGGGTGTCAACGAGAAAACAGGGTATAGTTACTAGGCGTTGCCCAGCAGACTATGACACATCATGCGCTGGTGGGCAGGACCTTATGGTGGGTATAGCTCAGCTGGTAGAGCGTCTGGTTGTGGTCCAGAAGGTCGCGGGTTCGAGCCCCGTTACTCACCCGGAAATATCGTCCCGTGAACTTTTCCGTTCGAGAGTTCACGGGACTTTTTTCATCCCCGGCTACCCGGTCTTGCCGAGTCATCGGGGCGCCAAGCCCCACCATTAGACCGGTCTGGGTCAGGAGTAGACTAGACTCGAATCTCAGCACAGCCCTGATCAGTGGCGCTGTTTTCGTGACCTCAGGAGCAGTCATGGCATCGAGCACTCAACGTGTCGCCTCGTTGGTATCCCACCGTGTGATCGGTTGCGTGCTCGCGGTGATCGCTGGGCTCACCTTGAGTAGTTGTTGGTCTGACTCCACCGATGAGACCTGTTCTAAGGTGCTGGAGTTTCAGTCTGTCCAGTCCCAGACCCACGGTGATGCCATCTCCGATAACACCACCGTCAGTGACCAGATGACCGAGGAATGGAACCAAGCCACCGATAAGACCAGCGATGATCGACTCGCTGAGGCGATGCGCGTGTATGCGCCAGCATTTACCCAACAGGTCTCGACCATGGCCGGTGAATCACCCGATGCCGTCCCGGATGTCGATTTATCGAACCCAGATATTCAGCAGGCCGCGGCCACCCTCGACGAGATCTGCGGTACGAGCTGGAGTCTTGACGAGTCATCAACCTCCCCGTAGGAAATATCACGAAAGGCTGACTACCCGATGTCTATTGTTGTGATCAATGCGCTGACCGTACCTGACGAAGCTCGCGCAACTCTCGAACAGCGTTTTGCTGCTCGCAAACATGCTGTCGACCAAGCACCCGGTTTTGAAGGCTTCAAATTGTTACGCCCTACTGCCGGCGAAGACCGTTATTTTGTCTTCACCCAATGGGCTTCCCGTCAGGACTTTGAACACTGGCGCGACCACGGTGCAGCTGCCGCACATGCCCATGACGATTCCGAACAGGGCGAGCGTCCCAAACCGGCCGCCCAAAGTGCTGAGCTTCTCGAGTTTGAGATCGTCGACCTCTAGAAATCACTCTAGAGCTAAGGAGTAATTTTTCGTGGCCACTATCCGTCCTATCACCATTCACGGTGATCCTGTCCTCCACCGTCGTGCCACTGAGGTCACCGAGATCACCCCGGAGATCGTCACGCTCGTTCAGGACATGCACCTCACCCAGCGGGTTGCCAATGGCGTTGGCTTAGCCGCACCGCAAGTTGGGGTCGGGCTACGAATCTTTACCTGGGGCTACGAGGACACCGCAGGGGTAGCACCCACCCACGGCGAAGTGATCAATCCGGTGCTGACTGTGCTGGGCAAAATTTCGGAGGAAGAACCCGACCGCACCGAGGATACCGAGGGTTGCCTGTCGGTCCCCGGGCTGGGATTCCCCTTGCAGCGTTCAGATCATGTCCGCCTGCAAGGTTTTACCGTCAACGGTGATGCGCTCGATTTCGAGGCCACCGGTTGGTTTGCCCGCATTATGCAGCATGAATTCGACCACCTCAACGGCACGCTGTATGTCAACCGGTTGAATAAGCGCTGGTCGAAAAGGTGGAAGAAAGAGCTGAAAAAACACGGCTGGACTACCGAAGGTCGCACCTGGTTGCCAGGAAACGATCAGGATCCTTTCGGCCACGAGGTAGACGCCGAGGCCCTGGCCGAAGCGGAGGATACACCAAACAGTCGGCAAGATTCCTAGCCACCAACGCACAGCCCCCGGCCACGTCCTTCTGTTGGGACGCATTCGGGGGCTGTGGTGTTCGCTGTCCTGATGCCTCGGTTGGGCGGTCCTAGTCGCGAGCCGGAAGCACTGGCAGGGATTCACCGGCCATCTTCTCAATGACGCGGATGACCTGAGAAGAGTATCCAAACTCGTTGTCGTACCAGACGTAGAGCACCAAGTGGGTGCCGTTATTGACGATGGTGGACAGACCATCAACTACGCCGGCACGCTCGGAGCCCACAAAGTCGGTGGAGACGACCTCTGGAGAGTTGGTGTAGTCAATCTGGCTACGCATCGCACCGGTCAGTGACTCTTGGCGCAAGCGGGAGTTGATCTCATCGACCGAGGTCGGCTTGTTGAGTTCCAGGTTCAAAATAGCCATCGAGACATCCGGAACCGGAACACGGATGGCATTACCCGATAATTTGCCCTTCAACTCGGGCAGAGCCTTGGCCACTGCTTTCGCCGCGCCGGTTTCGGTCAGCACCATATTCAGGCCTGCCGAGCGACCGCGGCGGGAGCCCTTGTGGAAGTTATCGGTGAGGTTCTGGTCGTTGGTATAGGCGTGCACGGTTTCGACGTGGCCGTGGTCAATGCCGTACTCGTCCTGGATAACCTTCAGCACCGGAGTGATGCCGTTGGTGGTGCACGATGCGGCGGAGACGATCGTGTCGTCGGGCCGAATATCAGTGTGGTTCACACCGTAGACGATGTTTTTAATATCGCCCTTACCCGGTGCGGTCAGGATCACCTTGGCGCTCCCCCGAGCAGCCAAGTGCTTGCTCAGGCCTTCTTCGTCACGCCAACGCCCGGTGTTATCGACCACGATGGCCTCGGAGATGCCGTAGGCGGTGTAGTCCACCTCGGCCGGATCGGAGGCGTAGATGACCTGGATGCGCGTGCCATTGGCGGTGATGGTGTTGGAGTCCTCATCCACCACGACCGAACCGTTGAACGGCCCGTGAATGGAGTCGCGGCGCAACAGGGAAGCGCGTTTGATCAAGTCGTCATCGGTGTTGCGACGCACCACAATGGCGCGCAGCCGCAAACCGGTTCCGCCACCGGCGTGGGAGAGTAGAATCCGGGCCAGCAGGCGACCGATCCGGCCGAAACCGTAGAGCACCACATCGGTTTCTTCCCCCACCCCGGCACCGTTGCCGTCGACAATGTCAGCTAGTGCGGTGCGCAAGAACTCTTCGGGGTCGTTCACGCCCGAAGACCGCCAGTCACGCACCAACAGGGCGAGGTCCAATTTGGCCGCACCCAGGTTCAACTGAGTAGCTGCCTGTAGCAGGGGGAAGGTTTCAGCAATGGGAAGTTCGGCTTCATCGACCTGCCGGGCAAAACGGTGGGCACGGATAACGTCGATGACCGACTTGTGAACCAGCGTGCGTCCATGAATGTTGGTGACAACATTGTGGTCGCGGTAGAGCTGGCCGATCAGCGGGATCATCCGCTCTGCCAGTTCTTCTCGCTGTCCCCACTTGTCTTCGGCCTGTTTAATCTCAGCGGTGTGATCTGCCACTGGGTGTTCATCCTCTCTGGCGAAGGCAATGCCCCGACGACATCCTTGTCGCAGGGCGGGCTGCTACGGATGGCTCCAAACGTCCTTTCATTCTAACCACGACTAGCCGGTGGGCAGGGACATCACACGGCGGACCAACGGCTCACACCGCCGATTCGTAACCAGGCTGGTCCGGACAGGTCTGCAGAATATTCTCCAATGCCTGTCGTTCTTCCGCGGTGACCCACAGCTCATATTTGGCTTTGACCGAGATCTGTCGGCCGGCATACTCGCAGTGGCTTTCCGGATCCGGAGGCAACCATTCAGAGGCGTCGCTATTAGATTTGGCAGTATTTACCGGACCGGAGACGGCTTCAAGGTTCAACGGGTCGTTAGCAAACCGGTGGCGCTGGTCTTCAGACAGTTCTTGGGCGCCTTTTTGCCAGGCGTCTGATAGCGCAACGACGTGATCAATTTGTACCTGCGAGGAGGTGTCCTCGCCACGCTGGAAGGTCAGGGTTTGACCGGTGTACAGGTCCTCAAGCACCCCGCTGTCTACCACGCAGTCATCGGTGCCACTGCGGTAGGTGACGTTTTGGAGATCACGGGCCAGAATTTCATTGCGGGTACTACACCCATCACCGTCGAGGTCCAGCCAGCCATCACCAAAGTATTCGCGCTGATATTCAGCGGAGAAGTCACGGTCCCCGGTCTCCAGGTGATCAAGGAGCTCTTCAGCAGTGCGGTCTTGGGCATCCACCTCGGTCAATGTGGACTGGTCGGGAAACAGCCCGAAGACCACGAGCAGCCCCATCAACACCAGGGCGGCCACCACGACGGTCCCGGTCGTGCGCCGGGAAGACTTCCGCCGGCGGCTCGCGCTACGCCCGATGCCTGGCGACCTGCGATGTCCTCTGTGGTGATGGGACCGAGAGCCGAGGCGAGACCGCGACTTTCCACGCCGAGGATAAGGTGCCTGCACAGCCGCGTCCTCCTTTAAGACCCTAACGATGTGGGAGATATTCACCGGCAGGTGGCCACCGGTGCTGACGATCAGTGGGATGGACCGGCGATAAGCCGGATCCTGTGCCGTGGGCTCGTTGCCAAGCCCACGGTAACGGTCATCCATCTAGGTCAGACTGCATTGCTGCAGGACTCTAGCAACCAACCCGGGTGCGTCTCGCGGGCCACGAGTTGGCACCCTACTTGGTTTTGCACCGGATGGGGTTTACCAAGCCGTTGCTGTCACCAGCAACGCTGGTGGTCTCTTACACCACCGTTTCACCCTTACCCAACAGGGGCGGTTTACTTTCTGTTGCACTAGCCTGCGGGTTACCCCGAGTGGGCGTTACCCACCATCCTGCCCTACGGTGTCCGGACTTTCCTCGACTCACGTCGCTGAGCCGCGACCGTTTGCCGGACCATCCCGGACAGCTAGTCTAGCGTTCCCGGCGGTCACCCTCAGGCCATAAGAACAACTGTTGTTTACATCGCCACGACTTGTCGGTCACCGGGAGTTTGGTCTCTGCCGTTTAGAGTGGGACTAATGCTAGTGCTTTTGCCCCCTTCAGAAGGAAAGAATTACCCAGAGAAAGGTCGCCCGATCTCTTGGGATTCTTTGGTGTTCCCGCAACTGAACGGAGAGCGCCACACCATGATGGGAAATCTGGCGACAGCCTCCTCGTTGCCGACGGTCTACGATGAGCTTGGGGTGTCCCGAAAACTCAGTAATGAGGTGGCCGCCAATCAGCACCTGAATATTGCACCCGCCGCACCAGCCCACCAGATTTATACCGGAGTGCTCTATGAGGCATTCGATTATGCCTCCCTGACGCCGGCGGCCAAACGGCGCGCTCGGCAGAAAGTTTTGGTTTTCTCTGGTCTGTTCGGCGTCACCGGGATTGCCGATAGGATTCCGGCCTACCGGATGTCTGTATCCGCCAAACTGCACACCGTGGGCACGACCGCTAAGTGGTGGCGCCCCAAAATGGCACCGTGGCTGGACCAACGCGCCACCCACGATGGCCCGATCGTGGATTGTCGATCCGGTGGTTATCAGAAAATGTGGGAAGCCCCGCACCCCATCACATTGACCGTCAATGTTTTCCAGATGCGTGGTGGCACCCCGAAGACTGTCTCCCACGCGGCCAAGTACACCCGTGGCCGAATTGCCCGGGCCTTAGTCGAGGCCGATGCTCGCTCCACGCGCTCCTTGGACAAGGTGCTCGACGTGGTCAAAGAAGCCGGCCGTAGCGGTGGTGACGACCGCTGGGACGTGGAAATGGTGCGCCCCCAAGCCTCTCGGGGTGGCTCGTTGCAGGTCATTTTGCCTGAGGATTAGCTTCGGCTACTCCGTCGCTACGCCTCGTCGCGAATAAGGATGACGCCGGTCTCTGGATCATAGGCCAGCTGGTCGGCGGGCGTATTGTCAATCGTTGCGAGTTCTACCGGCGACAGTGTCATGCCACTGGCCGAGGTATTGCCGTCTAACCGCATAGCACCGATTCCTGCGTTACGCTGGGCAATCTCTTGGTAGTGAGCCACCAACTCCTCCGGCAGGCTCCCAACCAATTCAGCCCGTGCTGCCGTTAGGCGTTTGCCCTCGGTAGCGATCTGGCCCATCTGGTCTTTCAGTCGCACCGCGAGCTCTTCGAGGTTTTGCTTCAGATGCTGCCGCTGTTGTTGGCAGGCGGAGATCTCGGCCTCCACCTCGGCCACAGCCTCGCGGGCAGCACGGGTGGCCGCTTCCGCCTGCGCCAGATCGGCTTCCACCGAGGATTTCTGCGCCAAGATCGCATTCAACTGGTGGGAGTTCGCCGCGTTCTCTTCTGCTTGCCCGCTCAACGTCTTCACCCGCCGGTCAAGGGATGCTTCGGTTGACTGTGCGTCAGCCAGGCGGAGACCAGCGTCCTCCCGTTGACGGTTGAGGTGTTGGAGTTGATCGGTGAACTTCTCGTACTGGTTTTTGCCTTGCTGGTAATCAGGGTCTTTCTTCAGCTGAGCCAGGCGCTGTTTCGCTGTGGCAATCTGGGTGTCGAAGGCCTGCAGGTCGAGAAGTCGTCGTTGGGTTTCGGGGTCGTAGCGTGTCACTGGCATCGCGCCATTCCTTTCGATCCGTACACTGTCCGCGTCGCTTCTGGTCTCGTGTCTTCTCGTCGGGTCTGTTGTGGTGTGATCAGTTTCGACCGGCGGTGATCACAAAGTCCCAGGGGTCGGTGTTCAGTGCTGAGACGCCAGTGTCAACCGTCCAGCCATGCTCGGCCAACCCGCGCTGTAGGGCCTGTGCGGCTGCCGGCAAGAACAGCCATTCGGAGGCGAAATGGGAGACGTCGACCAGATAGGGTCGGTCGCCTTCTAGTGCTGCCCGTTCGCGGGCTTCACTGGCTGGATGGTGGCGCAAATCAGCGGTGACATATACATCAGCGTGGTGGGCACGCACCTGGTCGAATAACGAGTCTCCGGCCCCACCGGTCACCGCCACGGTGCGGACCACGCCGTTGCGGTCACCGGCCACCCGCACTCCGGGCGCGACCGCGGGCAGAGCAGAAAACACCCGGGCGGCAAAGTCTTCCAGGCGCAATGGGTGGGGCAACGTCCCAACTCGACCCATCCCCTCACCGTTGACTGATTGTCCCTTCTCGGCCGGTGCCAGTGGCACCACATGCTGCAGGCCCAGAATCTCGGCCATCACATCGGAGACCCCGCCGACCGCAGAATCGGCGTTGGTATGAGCGGTAATCAGTGCACACCCACCCTCAATCAGAGTGTGCACGACTTTGCCCTTAAATTGGTCCGCTGCCACCGAGTGCACCGCTTTGAGCAACAGCGGGTGATGGGTAATCAACAGATCGGCTCCGGCCTCTACAGCCTCATCGACCACCGCTTGAACCGGATCAACCGCCCAATGAACTCGCCGCACGGGTTGTTCAACTCGGCCGGTCACCACTCCGGAAGCATCCCAGGGTTCGGCCAGTGATAACGGCCAGAGTTCTTCCATCACCTCGATCACCTCGCGCAAGGTGGGAGTTCGGTGGTATCGGTGCTGCTGGGTGGACGCATCGGACGCTGACGAGAGTGTGGAATCGGCCATGTCTCTATTGTCTCGCAGTCAGGGAATGAATTCACCCCCGTAGCACGCTATACCTGGCGTGATGGATCAGAACTTCGACACGAACGCGACACCGCAGACCCGTGAGCTCATCATGGCTGGGGGCTGTTTTTGGTGTCAGGACGCCATTTATCGCAAGACCCGGGGTATTACCGCAGTGGAAAGTGGCTACACCGGTGGCTACGTAGACCATCCCAGCTATCGGCAGGTCTGCAGTGGCACCACCGGGCACGCCGAGGCGGTAAAGGTCCGCTTTGACCCTCAGGTAATCGATGTGGGGGTGGTTCTCGATATCTTTTTCGCCTCGCACAATCCGACGAGTCTGAACAGACAAGGTGGGGATGTCGGCCCCCAGTATCGTTCTGCGGTCTTCCCCCGCACCGCGCAAGACCGCCAGGATTTTGCAGACGCGATCGACCGACACCAGCAGCTCTGGGATGCTCCGATTGTGACCACCATCGAACCGGCGGGGCACTGGTGGCCAGCCGAAGATGAGCACCAGGACTTTTATCACAAACACCCCGCCATGGGATATTGCCAGGTGGTCATTAACCCAAAACTGTCCCGAATCCGCAAAGATTACGCTTCGTGGCTGATCGACTGATGCCTTCCCACGTGATCTTCTACGCTTAAGTAAGGAAAGACTAACCCGTTGCCCGCGGTGAAAGAAAGGATGGCAACACCCATGGCACTACTGAATAATATTACCGAAGCTGTTGGTCACACCCCCTTGGTCAAGCTCAACCGCTTGGACCAGGACTTGCCTGGCAATGTGGCGGCCAAGGTGGAGTTCTACAACCCAGCTAATTCAGTCAAGGACCGTATTGGTGTCGCGATCATCAACGCTGCCGAGAAGTCCGGCGAGCTTCGCCCGGGTGGCATCGTTGTGGAAGGTACGTCCGGGAACACCGGTATCGCTCTGGCGATGGTTGGGGCAGCTCGTGGCTACCGTGTCATTCTCACCATGCCCGAAACCATGTCGGCTGAGCGTCGGGTGATGTTGCGCGCCTATGGTGCAGAAATCGTACTCACCCCCGGTGCCGATGGGATGCGCGGCGCCGTCGAAAAGGCCCAACAGATCGTGGCCGAGTCTGATAACGCCATCTGGGCTCGCCAGTTCGCCAACGAAGCCAACGTGCAGGCACACTATGACACCACCGGGCCGGAGCTGTGGGAAGACTCCGACGGCGCTATTGATGTGCTGGTCTCCGGTATCGGTACCGGTGGCACCTTGACCGGTGCTGGGCGCTATCTGCGCGAGCAGAAGCCGGAGCTGAAGATCGTGGCCGTCGAGCCAGCAGATTCGCCGATCCTTTCCGGCGGCAAGCCCGGCCCGCACAAGATCCAGGGTATCGGGGCGAACTTCGTCCCCGAGGTGCTCGACACCGAACTGTACAACGAGGTCTACGCCGCCACGTTGGAGGAATCCGTCAAGGCTGCCCGCGACCTCGGTACCCAGGAAGGCATTCTGGGCGGTATTTCCGCTGGTGCCATCATCTCGGCTGCGCTGGCTGAGGCCGCCAAGTCCGACAACGAGGGCAAGCTGATCGTGGCGATCATCCCCGACTTCGGTGAGCGCTACATTTCCACCGTGCTGTACGAAGACATTCGCGGCTAACTGGCTGGGGTAGGCCAGTACGCGCTCAGCAAGCCCGGAAGAGCGCTGCAGGCCCCCGCCCAGGTCACCTAGGACCGGCGGGGGTCTTTTTTGTCTCGTAACGTTTCAGAGTGGAATATGACACTAAACTCACGTGTTGTTGATAGATGCCTGACCCCGTTCGCGGTCAGCAGATGATGGAAACTCGCACCGAAAGGCTGAGCTCAGTGGGCTTTCTCTCACGTATTACCCGTCGCGTTGTCGAAGATATCCAGGCGGTCAAGGACCATGACCCCGCGGCTCGGGGCTCCGTTGAAGTCGCGTTGGCCTATTCGGGGCTCCATGCCATATGGATGCACCGTCTTGCCCATAAAGCCTGGCAACACGAGCACCTCAAACTTCCTGCTCGCCTGCTGTCCCAAATCAACCGGGCGCTGACCGGTATCGAGATTCACCCGGGGGCCACGATTGGTCGGCGGTTTTTTATCGACCACGGCATGGGCGTGGTGATTGGCGAAACCACGGAGATCGGTGACGATGTGATGCTGTATCACGGTGTGACGCTTGGTGGACAGTCCTTGGAGAAGGTCAAGCGCCACCCCACGTTGCATGACGGTGTCGTCGTCGGTGCTGGCGCTAAGATCCTCGGCCCGGTGGAGATTGGGGCGGGCACTGCGGTGGGTGCTAACGCGGTGGTCGTCAAAGATACTCCCGATAATGCCATTGCCACCGGTGTACCGGCCACCGCGCGTATTCGGAAATCACCGCAGGAAAATAAGCCGGCCGTCGACCCGGCAGAGTACGTCGACCCGGCCCTGTGGATCTAAGGACCTTGCCCTAGGCTCGGGCCCCAGCCGTCTGCGTGTCCGGGATCCACCGGGCTAACCACATCGTGAGCACTCCGGCAGCGGGAACCACCAGCAGCGCCCAGCGTAGCTCGCTGACCTCGGCGAGTGCACCGACCACCGGTGGGGTGATGAGAAAGCCAATCCGCATCAGCCAGGACACGAGGGTGAGGCCGGTTCCTTCGGGTAAGCCCGGGATACGGTGGGCTTGATCGTAGGCGCCGGGGACCAGAGCCGCGGAGCCGTATCCGGCGATGCCGACTCCCAGGATGGTGCCCCAGACCGATGGGAACAGCAACGCGACACCGAGCCCGAGCCCGATCAATGCACCACCCAGGCTGAGGATGGGGCGTAGCCCGAAGCGGTTAATCAGCGGGTCGGCGACCAACCGGCCCATCAGTTGGCCGGTGATCAGCGTGGTGAACCCCATAGTTGCCACGATGGGGCTGGTGCCACGTTCCTCGGAGAGATACAGGGCCGCCCAGGAGTTCCCGACGTCTTCAACCATGGTCCCGGTGTTGCCGATCAAGACCAGCACCAGCAGGAATCCAAGGCTCGACCAGCGGATCGGCAGGCGGCAACGTTTCCCCGGTGTCGGGTGACTCTCGATGGATACCTGCCCGGGTGCAGTGCCGGTGTGTTGGCGTGGGAGCATCCACCACCAGGCCCCAACAGCCGCCAGCGTGAACATCGCCCCGGAGAGGCTCAGGTGTACCGGTAGCGGGAGGGTGAGCCCCACTGCCCCGGCTGCCATGACCCCACCCAGCACCCCACCCAGCGACCAGACCGCGTGCAAGGAATTGATGATGGACCGGTGGTATCCGGCTTGGACACGCAAGGCGTGCTCATTTTGGGAAACATCGGCCACCGCATCAGCGCCACCGGCAATCAGCAGACACAGCATGAGCACCCAGAGGCTGGGGGCCAAGCTCGCTCCGAGCAGACCAACAGCCACCAGTGCGGTAAAGACCGCGGCAATCAGCCCGGACCCGAAAGCCCGCACGAGCCGGGCGGCCAGGAGTCCGAACAGGATCGCTCCGGCGGGAAACGCGGCGACGGCAATACCGAAGACCCCGTCGCTGAGTCCTAGCGAGTCTTTGATCTCCGGGTAGCGTGGCAACAGGTTGGCGAACAGGGCCCCGTTGGTCAGAAACAACACGGCGGTGGCGGCCCGTGCGCGCCGGTAAGGTGCAGGCGGTGTGTGGCTAGTGCTCAATCTCGCAACGGTCCTGGGACCACAGGGTATGGAAGGACCCGTGGCGGTCGACGCGCTGATAGGTGTGGGCGCCAAAGTAGTCGCGCAAGCCCTGAGTCAGTGCCGCTGGCAGTCGCTCGGCGCGCATCTGGTCGTACCAGGCCAGGGCCGAGGAGAACACCGGGACCGGCACACCCGCCGCCACACCGGTGGCGACCACACGACGCCAGGCCGGAAGAGTTGCGGTGATCGCTTCGGTGAACTTCGGGGCGAACAACAGGTTTGCCGGGTAGTCCCCGGCTCCGGAATTCTGCGGATCGGGGTGCCGGGTCACATCGCGTCCGCCATAGGCTTGCATGATCTCGTCGAGCAACCGGGCGCGAATGATGCAACCATTCCGCCACAGCGAGGCGATGGTGCCAATATCCAATGGCCAGTCGTAGGTGGCTGCCGCGGTGGTGAGCATGTCGATGCCTTGGGCATAAGACACCAGCTTGGAGGCATATAGTGCCTGGGCCACATCGTCGATGAAAGCCTCCCGGTCGTCAATGGTCACCGGTTCAGCCCCGGCCGAGAGAAGCTGCTGGGCTTGGGCTCGTACCTGACGCTGTGACGAGACGGTACGGGCGAAGACGGACTCAGCGATCGCGGCGACTCCGGAGCCAATGTCCAGCCCAGAGATCGCGGTCCAGCGACCGGTGCCTTTTTGTCCCGCACTGTCAACGATGACATCCACCAGGGGCTTGCCAGTGGTGGCATCGATGTGGCCCAGAACCTGGGCGGTGATATCGATCAGGTAGGACTCCAGTTGGGTGGTGTTCCACGTGGCGAAAATCTCGGCCTGTTCTGCCGGTGAGATGCCGGCGACCTGGCGCATCAAATCATAGGCCTCACCGATGACCTGCATATCGGCGTATTCGATCCCGTTGTGCACCATCTTCACGTAGTGGCCGGCCCCATTGGGGCCGATCCAGGCACAGCACGGGTCGCCCTGGAAGTCAGCGGCAATGTCTTCGAGCATCGGGCCCAGGCTCTGGTAGGAGGCCGGGGAGCCACCGGGCATGATGGCCGGGCCGTTCAGTGCGCCGTCTTCCCCACCGGAAACGCCGACTCCCACGAAGTGCAGGCCCCGCTCAGCCAGGGCCTGTTCGCGACGGATGGTGTCCGGGTAGTGGGAGTTGCCACCGTCGATCACCACATCCCCGGGCTCCAGGAGTTCAGCTAGCTCTGCGATCACGGCATCCACCGCACCGGCAGCGACCATGACCAGCACCCGACGGGGGCGCTTCAGCTCAGCGACCAGCTCGGCCAGGGTTTCGGTCCCCACAAATTCGCCCTCGTCACCGTGCTCGGCGAGCAACGACTCGGTGCGTTCGGCGGATCGGTTGTGGACAGCGACCACATAGCCGTGGCGAGCGAAGTTGCGGGCAAGGTTGGCACCCATCACTGCCAGACCGGTGACCGCAATATCGGCGCGTGGCTCTGGGGAGGACTCGGTGGCTGTCTCGGTGGGTTCCGCACTCATCGAAAGGATCCTTTCCTGGCAGGCGAAAGCGTCGGTCGGGGCGGGGACCGTCCCCGTTTAGTCTAGCGCCCGGGTGGTGTCCCGTCCTGGAAGCGGGAGCCGCAGCGAGGATTCTGGTCGACGATTAGTCTCCCACGGCATCCCGGCCACGCTGAACGATCAGCGGATCGGGTTCACCGACGACATCGTAGTCTTTGTCGTCGTAGTCAAACTGGGAAAGGTAGTAGCGCATTGCGTTCAGACGGGCGCGTTTTTTGTCATTGGATTTGACGGTAATCCACGGGGCGTGGTCGGTGTCGGTGTGCATGAACATCTTTTCTTTGGCTTCGGTGTAGTCTTCCCACCGGTCCAAAGCTTCCAAGTCCATCGGCGACAGCTTCCAGCGACGCACCGGGTCCAGCTGACGGATCGCAAACCGCGTGCGCTGTTCGGTCTGCGTGACCGAGAACCAAAACTTGGTCAGGTGGATGCCGTCTTCCACCAGCATTTTCTCGAACAGTGGCACCTGGTTCATGAAGGTCTTGTATTGCTCGTCGGTGGAGAAGCCCATCACGCGCTCCACACCGGCGCGGTTGTACCAGGAGCGGTCAAATAACACCATCTCCCCGGCGGTGGGAAAGTGGTTGATGTAGCGCTGGAAGTACCACTGGCCCGATTCAACTTCGGTGGGCTTATTCAGCGCCACCACTCGAGCAGCACGAGGGTTGAGGTGCTCAGTGAAGCGCTTGATCGTGCCACCCTTACCCGCAGCGTCGCGACCTTCAAAAACGATAATGTGGCGTTGCCCGGTGTCCTGGGTCCAGTACTGCAGTTTCAGCAATTCGATCTGGAGCCGGTACTTCTCGAGCTCGTATTCTTCACGAGTCAGGCGTTCCTCATACGGGTAGTTTTCGCGCCAGGTGTCGACGGCCTTACCCAAAGGATCAATCAGATCGGGGTCGGGGGTGTGACCGTCCGAGACCGTGTACCCGCCCTCGCGCATGGCGTCAATAAATTCACGTAGATTCTGGCGCGGGGAATCCGGTTCCAACATTTCCAGCATGGTCGTTGTCTCCTCTGGTACGGGTCAAGATTGCTGTGGTGCACTCGGCGTCGAACCCACCACCACCGTCAATATAACCGCTCGGTCAAGCTCCGACTAACGGTCACGTGAATCCGCGGTGAACAGTTCTCGGTTTTCGGTTTCCACCACACGCCACTGCAAATCGCGGAGCCGTTCTCGGTCGCGCTTGCTCAACGCACGGGTCATCCGCCGGCCGGTCTTGGTGACCCGGTCACATAACTGCGTGGCGAATTCGTTACCTTGCTCAGTGATCACCGCAGCACGCTCTCGGTGATCGTGCTCAGCCACCTGACGCACCACGTGCTTATTTTTCACCAGCCGGGTGACAATTGCCGAGGTGGTGGATCGGTCCAACCCCACGTGGCGTGCCAACTCAGTTTGGGAAATGCCCGGATGCAAACCGGCCGTCACCAGCACGCACATTTCCTCGGGTTTGTAGTGGTTCCACTCCACGCTACGAGACCACAGGGTTGCGTGGCGGTCTAAGACCCGTCGCACCATATCTCCGGGGTAGGACCAGGACAGGTCATCCTCGGTCAGTCGTCCAATGATGCGCCACTGGTCGATCACCCACGTGGCGTCTTCGGGATTCAACGGATCCAACAGCCGGTGTTGGACCACCTGGACCGAGGTCTTCAGTTGTTCCGTGGCAATCTTGGCTGGGCCGGTCAACGAGATCGTCCGTCGTCGCCCATCGTGGGGATCGGGGTGCCGGGTGACCCAACCGGTGTCTTCCAGGCGACGAAACAGTTCCGAGGATTGGGCTCGCTCCACGCCGGTTGCCTCCAGAGCAGCGTGCTGGTCGACGGGCTGATCGTCGAGTTCGCAGAGCCGTTGCACCGATAGCAACACGGAGAACTGCACGGGCGTGAGATCGAGGTCAATCACCTCGTTCCAGATCCTGAGATACCGGCCATCCAATCGTCGCATCTGGTAGCCGAAGTACTTTTGTACAGCGTTGAGTTTTCCCATGGCCACCGGCCCCCTTGAGCACGCTCCCTGAGTACGCGGCATCTCACGTCTCGGTCTGACAACTTCCCGTTATGTCGGAACAATTCATTATATACCCGCAAGTAATTCAGATCATGGACGACGTAGAACACAAAAAAGGCGATAAAACCACCTGGACCACGTGGTTCATCGCCCGGAGTTCTCAACCACCCTCGCACCGTGGCGATCTGGACGGTTGGCTAACACATTCAGCACAGAGTGGGTCCTACCGGGATCGAACCGATGACCTACTGGGTGTAAACCAGTTGCTCTACCAGCTGAGCTAAAGACCCGAAGAATAACGCAGACTATCCTAACCCAGCGGTGGAGTTTCGCCAAATTGCTCTTGAGCCAACCGCAGGTGCTCGGTGTGTTCCCGGGGCTGGAGCGCGCTACCGGTCACGCGGGCTCGTTCGACACCAGCGCGATCCAGTAGCACACTGTGTCGCAATGGCTTACCGGTAGCGGGATCAAACGCCTGGAAGCTCTCGGCAATCGCGCCGTGTGGCCAGAAGTCAGATAGTAACGGTATGGGACCCGCCGACCCCGTGGCGGGATCATCCGCGCCCCAGAGCTGGTCGGCTAGCACCCGGAGCACGGCCACAGAATCCACCGCCACCACACGCAGTCCCACCCTGGTTTCGCTCAGCTGGGTGACCAGTGTGGGAAGGGCGGTCAACTCGCGGGAGCACACCGGCGTAAACGCGCCGGGAAGAAAATACAGCCACACCCCCGCCAACGAACACTCGGTTCTCTCGGGTGCCAGGAACGGAGAGGACCACCTCTGGCCGTACTGGTCTCGTGCCGACAGGGCACCGGGCGAGCTCACAGCGGTGAGGCGACTTCCAGCCGAGTGGCTGACCAGCTGTCAGACACTCCCGCCTGGGAGGTGCGACGCAATGCGGTCGAGCGGCAAGCCTCTTCAATATCAGACGGCGGCACATGGAGTTCTTGTGCCGGTTTGGGCACCAACAACCAAATGGCGCCGTTTTCGGCCAGATTGGTTTGGGCATCGACGAGAGCATCGGCGAGATCTTGAGCGTCGCCTTCATCGGATCGCCACCACAGTAAAACGGCCTCGACCGGTTCGCGGTCATCTTCGGCCAACAGTGGCTCGCCGAGTTCGTCTTCCAAACCGTTGCGAAACTGGAAGTCGATATCGTCATCCCATCCCAGTTCTTGAACAATATCGCCCACGGACAGGCCCAGGGCCTCAACGAGGCCGGCCGATTGGTTCACGACACGCTCCTTGTGATGTGTGAGGGTAACAGCCGGAACCGAATCGGCCCGGTTCCGGCGTTAGTCAGTATCTCTAGCATATCGACGCCGGTGACGTTAGCAACAATGCCACGCTCGGTCGCTACGGTTGGGCCCAACGTTACTGCGTCGACATGCTGTCGTTACCCGTTCGTACACCGTTTTGACCGGCTCGATGGCGACCGTGAGACAGGTAACGATCGCGTCCTGAGCGTGTCTGAACTCCGCTGCACGCGGTATTCTCGAAAGTATCAGCACCAGCTCGCACACCCACCGGTCTGCGATCTGGTCACCGTGATGACGCAACCCAATGTGGTGGCGATACCACCGATGAAGAGAGGTTCACGACGTGAGCGCAGCTGAAGAAAGTTCCCACATCCGCAATCGATTGACCGACAACGTTCCGGATAAGGATCCCCAAGAGACACAGGACTGGATCGAATCTTTTGACGGAATGCTCGAGGAACGGGGCACCGAACGCGCTGAGTACATCATGCGCAATCTTTTGCAGCGGGCTAGCTCCAAGTCGGTGTCTATTCCCATGGTGACCACCACCGACTACGTCAACACCATCCCGGCGGACCAGGAACCGGATTATCCCGGCGATGAAGAACTGGAACGCCGGTACCGTAATTACTTGCGGTGGAACGCTGCCATGATTGTCCAGCACGCTCAGCGTGAAGGCATCGAGGTCGGTGGCCACATTTCCTCCTACGCTGGCCAGGCCACCCTGTACGAAGTGGGCTTGAACCACTTCTTTCGCGGACCCGATCACCCCGGTGGTGGCGACCAGGTCTTCTTCCAGGGCCACTCCTCCCCGGGAAACTACGCTCGAGCCTTTCTCGAGGGCCGGCTAACTGAAGAGGATCTAGACGGGTTCCGCCAGGAGAAATCTAAGGGCGACCACGGGCTACCCTCCTACCCTCACCCGCGGATGATGTCGGACTTCTGGCAGTTCCCCACCGTGTCGATGGGGATCGGCCCACTGAATGCAATCCAGCAGGCCCAGGTTAACCGCTACTTGCACAACCGGGGTATTAAAGACACCTCGGAGCAGCACGTGTGGGCGTTCTTGGGCGATGGCGAAATGGATGAGCCTGAATCCCGCGGTGCTTTGCATATTGCAGCCAACGACAAGCTGGACAACCTAACGTTTGTGATCAACTGCAACCTGCAACGTCTCGACGGCCCGGTCCGCGGTAATGGCAAGATCGTCCAGGAACTGGAAGCCTACTTCCACGGTGCCGGCTGGAACGTGATCAAGGTGTTGTGGGGTCGTGAATGGGATCCGCTATTAGAAGCCGACGACACCGGCGAACTGGTGCGCATCATGAATGAAACCCCCGATGGCGACTACCAGACCTATAAAGCCGAAGATGGCGCCTTTGTGCGCGAACACTTCTTTGGTCGGTCTTCGACCACCAAGGAACTGGTTGCCGATATGTCTGATGATGAGATCTGGGGCCTGAAGCGTGGCGGTCACGACTATAAGAAGGTCTACGCCGCCTATGATGCCGCGCTGAAGTTCAAGGGCAAGCCCACGGTGATTTTGGCTCACACCATCAAGGGCTATGGTCTGGGCACCCACTTCGAAGGTCGTAACGCAACCCACCAGATGAAGAAATTGACCGTGGAGGACATCAAGGTCTTCCGCGACCGTCACCGGATCCCGATCTCCGATGAGCAGATCGAGGCCGATCCGTACCACGTGCCCTACTATCACCCAGGGCCGGACGCTCCGGAAATCAAATACATGATGGAGCGCCGTGAGGCACTGGGTGGTTTCTTGCCACAGCGTCGAGAGAACTACGATCAGCTGGCGATGCCCGATGAGAAGCTGTACAAGCACGCGCGGAAGGGCTCCGGCAAGCAAGAAGTGGCGACCACGATGGCTTTCGTGCGTCTGCTTCGGGATATCATGCGCGATAAGAATATCGGTCAGCGCATCGTTCCGATCATCCCCGATGAGGCCCGCACCTTCGGGATGGACTCCTTCTTCCCCACCGCCAAGATCTACAACCCGCGCGGGCAGAACTATATGGCCGTAGACCGCGACCTGTTTCTGTCCTATAAGGAATCAAGCCAGGGCCAGCTGTTGCACGTGGGTATTAACGAAGCCGGTGCCACCGGGGCGATGACCGCCTTGGGTACCTCGTATGCCACCCACGGCGAGATCATGATTCCGGTCTACATCTTCTACTCGATGTTCGGATTCCAGCGCACCGGGGATCTGGTGTGGGCGGCCACCGACCAACTGGCCCGTGGTTTCATGATTGGGGCTACCGCCGGTCGGACTACCCTGACCGGTGAAGGCACTCAGCACATGGACGGCCACTCCCCGATCCTGGCTGCCACGAACCCGGCGGTCCGCCACTACGATCCGGCGTTCTCCTACGAAATCGCCCACATTGTCCGCCACGGTTTGGATGTGATGTACGGCGACCACGACGGGGATCCGCTGGACCGTGATGTGCTCTTCTATCTGACCGTCTATAACGAGCCGATCGTGCACCCCGAAGAGCCCGAAGACCTCGACGTCGAGTCGTTGCTGAAGGGTATCTACCGTTACTCGGTGTCGGAGCACGGTGGCCCGAAGGTCAACCTCTTCGGCTCGGGTGTCTCCCTGCCCTGGGTCATTGAAGCCGCCGAGTTGCTGGCTGATGACTGGGGGGTCTCCGCAGATGTGTGGTCGGTGCCGTCCTGGACGGAGCTACGTCGCGAGGCCGTGGCCACCGAGCACTACAACTTTATGCATCCCGATGAGCAGGACCAGGTGCCATATATCAGCCAGGTGCTCCAGGACGTCGACGGTCCGATCGTGGCCACCACCGACTACGTCACCCTGTTGCCCGACCAGCTACGCCCCTACATCCCCAACCGGTTCGCCGTGTTGGGCGCTGACGGCTTCGGCTTTGCCGACACTCGGGCCGCGGCACGTCGGTACTTCACGAATGACGCTCATTCAACCGTGGTGCGCGCTCTGAAGGAACTCGAAGCCACTGGCGAGGTGCCCGAGGGCACGACCGCCCAGGCTTTCGCCCAGTACCGGATTGATGATGTCACTGCCGGCACCACCGGTACCGCCGGAGGAGACGCCTAACGACCCCCTGCCCTGCGCGAACTTCCCCGGCGTTGTGCCCCGGAACTGCCGTGGTGGCCACCGAGCTGTCGTGCGCAGACCGGGGCACGCCCGTCTGGGAAGACGCAGATCCGCCGTTGGCACCGATTTATTCGGTTCCGGCACCCGTCCCGATCAGCAACCGCACAGACATAGCAGAGACACCACATCACCTAACTCAAACTCATGCGTGAGAACACCAACGAGACCGACCACCAATCGTCTGCGAGACGACCACCGACGCTGTCGGAGGAAGCCCTCAAAGAGCTCTCCAGCCAGGTCGGCGTGTTGAAAACCAGCATCTTGCGGCAGCTGGAAACCGATTTGAGCTGGTATCGCGAGTTGGAAGCCGAACAACGTGCCTCGTTGGGAGCTATCGCCCAACAAGGCTTGCAGGCCTTCATCGACTGGTTCGCCACCGACCAGCCCCGCCCGGCTAATCAGATGAACCGGGTGCTCGCATCGGTGTTCGCCAATGCACCGGTGGAACTGTCTCGTACCGTGAATTTGCGACGAGCCTCCCAGCTCTTGCGATCCATCCTGGACACGGTAGAAACTCACCTGCCCACCGCGGTCGCCGAATCCGACCGGAGCACCATCCGAGAAGCGGTCTTGCGTTACTCCCGAGAGATCGCCTTCGCCTTGGCTGACGTCTACGCCAGGGCTGCCGAGAAGCGCGGAGCCTGGGACACCCGTCTGGAAGCACTACTACTCGACTCGGTGCTGCGCGGTGAGAACCCCGAAGAAATCCAATCACGAGCTGCCGCCCTGGGCTGGCGGGCCACCAGTGGCATCCTGGTAATCGCCGGTAATACCCCGTCGGAAAACCAACCGGCGGTCCTACCGCAGCTACGCCAAACCGCCACCCGGGCCCGCGTGGAGGCCTTGGTGGGTGTTTTCTCCGAACAAATGCTCCTCGTGCTGGGCTCGGCAGAAGGACGTCACGACCTCATCGAACGGTTCACGCCCTTCTTTGGAGACGGTCCCGTGATTTACTCCTCCCCGGTTGATTCACTCCGCGAGGTCCACCACGCCGCCCACGAAGCGATCGCCGGACTCCACGCGGCTCCGGCCTACCCGGGGGCCCAGCGCCCGATTGCGGCCTCTGAGCTGTTAGCAGAACGCGTGTTGAACCGTGACGCCAGAGCCCAACGACTGCTCGTGCGGTTCTACTACCAGCCGCTGAAGACTGCCGGCGAGGCCATAATCTCAACATTGGACAGCTATTTACGGCTGGGTCACTCCTTGGAAGCCACCGCCCGCGATATGTTCATTCACGTCAATACCGTTCGGTACCGCTTGCGTCGGATCGCGAGGTTAACTGGCAAAGATCCCCTGAACCCTCGAGATGCATATGTCCTACAAATTGCGCTGGCAACCGGTAGACTCATGGAGGCGAATACATCGCGTGAATACTGATCACCGCGCACTCGGCCGACATTGATACCTCGACCGTGGTTTGTAGGTTTCCTACAATAGTGTGGTGTGAGCTTCGTGCTGTGTCTCGCCTGTGAATCGTCGTCGAGTTTGGGAGAGTTGAATCTATGCTTGCAATTGTGTGCCCCGGACAAGGTTCTCAAACCCCAGGATTCCTGACAGACTGGCTGGAACTGGGGGATACCCGCGAACGTCTGGGCACCTACTCTGAGGCAACCGGCATTGATCTGCTCGCCCACGGAACGGTCTCAGATGAACAGACCATCAAAGACACCGCCGTGGCCCAACCCCTGATTGTTGCTGCCGGACTGATTACCGCACGCGCCCTGAACCTCAGCTGTCTGGATCCCTCCGGCTGGATCACCGCCGGACACTCCGTGGGTGAAGTGACCGCCAGTGCCCTGGCCGGGGTGCTGACCGAATCCGACGCCCTGAATTTCATCAAGGTCCGCGCCGCTGGTATGGCTACAGCTGCTGCGACGACCCCGACCGGCATGGCCGCGGTGATTGGCGGTGACCCGGAGGAGGTCAGCGCCCATATCCGCGCCCACGACCTCACCCCGGCCAATGTCAACGGTGGTGGCCAGATCGTGGCCGCCGGTGCCGAAGCAAATCTCCAGGCCCTGGCCGATGACCCGCTCGATAAAACCCGGGTCATCCCGCTGAAGGTCGCCGGAGCGTTCCACACCGATTACATGAAACCAGCCGTGGCCGGATTGCATGACTTCGCCGACACCTTGTCTCCCGCCGATCCCACCGTGCGCCTGTTGTCCAACCGCGATGGCCAAGAAGTCACGGATGGCACAGAGGTACTGGACCGACTGGTGTCCCAGCTGATCCGCCCGGTGCGGTGGGATCTGTGCCAGGAGAGCTTGCGAAATGCCGGCGTCACCGGACTGATCGAGCTGTTGCCCGCCGGTACCCTCACCGGCCTCGCCAAGCGCGGGCTGAAGGGCGTCAAGACCCTGGCTATTAAGACACCCGAGGACCTCGAACCCGCCCAAGAATTTATCGCCGAGCACCTCGGTGCTGCAGTTGAAGGATGATCAGATGAGTACAGTGACCCTGAAGCAATCGGCTCTTCGAGCAGGTAGCCGGATTCTCTCAGTCGGCGCCTACCGTCCCACTTTGGTGGTCCCCAACGACGATATCGTTGAGCCTATCGACTCCTCGGACGAATGGATTCGGCAACGCACCGGGATCATCACCCGCCACCGCGCTGATGCTGAGACCTCCGTGGTTGATATGGCCACCGCCGCAGCCGAAGACGCCTTGACATCGGCCGGAATGACCGGCGACCAAATCGATGTGGTCATCATCTCCACAGTGACTTTCCCCTTCGCGACCCCCTCAGCGGCAGCCAAGGTCGCCGACAACATCGGCGCCAACCCGGCTCCGGCCTACGACATTTCAGCCGCCTGTGCTGGCTACTGCTACGGTGTGGCCCAGGCAGATGCCCTGATCCGGTCCGGAGCAGCCGACCATGTGATGGTCATTGGTGCCGAAAAACTCTCTGACATTATCGATGAGACCGACCGGTCGATCTCCTTTATTCTCGGTGACGGCGCCGGCGCTGTGATCGTGGGCCCGAGCGAGGAACCGGGCATCGGTCGGTCTGTGTGGGGCGCTGATGGTTCCCGATGGGACACCATTCACATGACCCACTCGATGCTGGATGTTCGCGACGCCCTGGAAAAGGCTCAGAAGCACGCTGATGCCTCCGAGATCGTTGATCGAGACGATAAGCTCTGGCCGACACTGCGCCAGAACGGCCCCTCGGTCTTCCGGTGGGCTGTGTGGTCGATGTCCGATGCTGCTCACGATGCCTTGACCGCAGCTGGGGTGACCGTTGATGACTTGGCGGCGTTCATCCCCCATCAAGCCAATATGCGTATCATTGACGAGTTCGCGAAACAATTGGATCTGCCCGACACCGTGGCTATCGCCCGAGACATTGCCGATGCGGGCAACACCTCGGCAGCCTCGATCCCGCTGGCCATGCACCGGTTGCTAACAGAACAGCCCGAGCTGTCCGGAGGCTTGGCCCTACAGATAGGTTTTGGCGCCGGTTTGGTCTACGGCGCCCAGGTGGTTCGACTGCCCTAAGGCTTTGAGCCGTCGGGTTGTCTTCCCATCTGACGACAGACCACCGCTGACAAACACGCCAACGTTGTGAAAAGGAGTATTGCTCATGGCTAACAAGGAAGAAGTTCTGGCTGGACTGGCTGAGATCGTCAACGAAGAGACCGGCTTGGAGACTGAAGAGATCCAGCTGGACAAGTCCTTCACCGATGACCTGGACATCGACTCCATCTCGATGATGACCATCGTGGTCAACGCTGAAGAGAAGTTCGACGTGAAGATCCCAGACGAGGAAGTCAAGAACCTCAAGACCGTCCAGGATGCCGTCGACTACATCGTTCAAGCTCAGAGCTAAGACTCACCAGGACACACTCTCGCGGTCGCTGATCGCACCCATGAGCATTCTGGAGCGGTCCTAAGACATGCCCCTGTCACGTCTGTTTCACGACATGGCACGTCTTAGGGCCGCACCCGGAGGCTGTCGCAGAGGTGCCCCTTGTGGCCGCCCACACACCTACACCGACCGATTTAGTGGCCGAAGGCTGTGGTCTTCGGCCCTGCAGAAGATAAAAGGCTGAAAGCATGACTCGCAAAGCTGTGATCACCGGTCTCGGTGCCACCACGCCTATTGGTGGCGACGTTCCGACGTTCTGGGCCAACGCTCTGGCCGGAACCTCAGGCGCCCGCACCATCGAAGAAGATTGGGTCGAAGAATATAATCTCCCGGTGCACTTCGCCTGCACCCTGTCCGATGATCCCGCAGACAAGCTCTCCCGTGTCGAGCTCAAGCGCATGGATCCCACCACGCAGTACGCCATGGTTGCTACCCGCGAGGCCTGGGCTGACGCCGGGTTGACTGATGTTGAGCTAGATCCGCAACGACTGGCGGTTGCCTACGGTACCGGAATTGGCGGGGTCTGGACACTGCTGTCGAGCTGGGACGCCTTGCGGGAGCGTGGGCCACGTCGGGTGATGCCGATGACTGTGCCAATGTTGATGCCCAACGCCGCCGCGGCCATGATCTCGCTGGAGCTCAACGCAGAAGCTGGAGCTCGCACCACCGTGTCTGCGTGCGCTTCCGGCACCGAAGCGCTCGACCAGGCTCTACACCTGATCCGTTCTGGGGCCGCCGATGTGGTGGTCTGCGGCGGTTCTGAAGCCGCGATCCACCCGTTGCCGGTGGCCGGCTTCGCTGCCATGCAGGCGCTATCCAAGCGCAATGACAACCCCCAGATTGCTTCTCGCCCGTACGACGTTGACCGTGACGGCTTTGTCCTGGGTGAGGGAGCCGGCACTCTGGTGATCGAATCCGAAGACCACGCTACCTCTCGTGGGGCACGCGTCTATGCCGAGCTGGCCGGTACCGGTGTGACCTCCGATTCGCACCACATCACCGCACCCGAGCCCGAAGGTCTGGGAGCCTCCCGCGCGGTCTGGGAGGCTCTGGAGTCCGCTCAGGCTTCACCGCATGACGTTGTCCACATCAACGCCCACGCCACCTCAACGCCTGTTGGCGACAAGCCCGAGTACTTGGCCTTAGCCTCGGTATTCGGTGACCGCATCTCCGAGATTCCCGTCTCGGCCACCAAGTCTCAGACCGGTCACCTGTTGGGTGCTTCGGGTGCCATCGAATCGGTACTGACGGTGAAAGCTTTGGCCGATCGTCAGGCACCGGTCACTATCAATTTGGAAAACCAGGACCCGGACATCCCGTTCCATGTGGTCACGGACGAAACGACCCTTCCTGAAGGCCAGCACTTGGCCATTTCGAACTCCTTCGGATTCGGTGGCCACAATGCTGTCGTGGCCTTCCGCAGTGTCTAAGGCCCCACGACAAAGACCGACGAACAGTTCAGCCCGGGTCCATCATGGACCCGGGCTGAACTGTATGGAGGAGGGTAGAAGGCTGGCTTAGCCGACTTCGTGCAACCAGCGGACATTGGCCCCGTCGGTTGCTTGACGGAACGGCTCGAGTTCTTCGTCCCACGCCTCCCCGAGAGCCAGGCTGAGCTCGTGATAGACCGCGGATGGTTCTCCTGCCGCCTGCTCGTAGGCAAAACGAATTCGGTCTTCGGACACCATGATGTTGCCCGTCACGTCGGTGGTGGCGTGGAAAATGCCCAGTTCGGGCGTGTGAGACCACCGGGAACCGTCAGAACCTTCTGAAGCCTCTTCAGTAATTTCATAGCGCAGATGAGCCCACCCGCGCAGTGATGAGGCAAGCTTTGCGCCACTACCCTGCTCCGCGCGCCAGTTGATTTCGGTGCGGTAGGTTCCCGGCGCGGCCGGTTGTGGCACCCAATCCATTTTTTCTTGGGCACCAAGAACGGCGCCGACTGCCCACTCGATATGCGGGCAGAGCGCTGCTGGTGCGGAATGGACGTACAACACGCCATGAGCCATTGGTAAAGACATAACCACCCTCCATATTTTCTGGTACGTCTTCCCCTACGACCGGAAAATATTTTCTGAGGTTGTTATGCCACGTTAAATGACATTCCTCTTCCATTATGCACTATTGGCTGAAAGGACTCCAGCTCGGCGTTCGCCACGATTATTTAGGCCCGAGGGTGAGCTTGACGATATCCATCGCGTAGCCGTTCGATGGAGATATGTGTGTAGAGCTGAGTCGTCTGTAATGATGAATGTCCCAGCAATTCTTGAACGGAACGAAGGTCAGCACCACCATCGAGCAGGTGTGTGGCCACGGAGTGTCGCAAAACGTGTGGCCCTGACGCCGAGGTCGATCCAAGGGCTCGTAAATGACGATCGACCATCTCTCGAACCTGGCGGACACCGATACGACCACCGCGAGCGCCCAGAAAAAGGGCCTCGACCGGTGTCGAGGCTTTCACGAGGTGGGGTCGGCCCTGTTCACGCCAGCGGGCAGTTGCGTCTAGCGCAGACTGGGTCAGTGGAACGACGCGTTGTTTGCGCCCTTTCCCCGTGACCCGTACGGTGTTCTGAGCGGTGTCGAGATCGGCAACGTTCAGGTCGGCGAGTTCGGCCACGCGCATGCCGGTCGCATACAGTAGTTCCATCATGGCGATATCTCGCAATTCAACAGCCTGTTGGGTGGGGGTGCAAGGGTGGGATGCTGCTAAGTGTTCTCCCGTTTCTTCTGTAGCGGGTGCTCCCATCTGGTCCAACAGTTGGCTGGTTTGAGTTTGGGTGAGAGCCGCAGGCAAATGTTGTTGCTTCTTGGGGGTCCGTAGACGTAACGCTGGGTCGTGCTCAATGAGGCCCTGCCGTTTGGCCCAACCGAAGAACCGGCGGACTGATGCTGTTTTGCGCGCGATACTCGCTCGAGAATGATGCTGGCGGTGCAGGTGAGCTAACCACCCTCGCAGGTCTGAGAGCTCCATATCCGGTAACACGGCGGACTGTGACGTCGTGGTCTGTGTTGCCCGCTGGGTCGAACAATACTCCGCTAGAGCGTATAAATCACTGCGGTAAGCCGTGACAGTATTTGGCGACCGATTGAGTTCAAAGTGTAGATAGTCACAGAACTCCTCGATCCACTGTTCATCAGTGATGTGGAGTGTGGACTGCCCGGAACCGCTCATGCCTCTACTCTGCCACGTTGGCGCGTTCACTGTGACGAGGACATGGCCACCCGTTGCGCTCGATATTGCCCGTGCCGTTCATGAACTAAACCGGCGCGAGACAGTTTCGGAAGGTTCCGGGCAACCTCGCGGGCACTGAGCCCGCTGGCTGCACAGATTTCGTCCATTGCGGCATAGCGTCGCAGTGGTAGCGCGTCATAAAGGATGAGTTGTTCGTAAGACAGCTGCTGATCTAAAACGTCACTGTACCGGCAATGAGATTTCTGATCTGCTGGTACGACTGGTGTGACCGGCCCGATATCGTCCAGCATCTCAGCGAGCGAGTCGTGATCAAAGACGATCATGGCTGGAGTTTCGGATAATAGCCGGTGGCAACCTGCCGAGGCTGCCGAATGAATAGATCCAGGAACGACGGCCACAGCAATACCCATCTCCAGCGCATGGTGAGCGGTGTTTTGGGCTCCGGATCTCCAGCGGGATTCCGGTATCAACACCAGGGAGCTCAGCGCAGCGATCAGTCGGTTTCGATTCAAGAATCGGTACCGGTTGGGTCTGGCACCAGGAGGGAGCTCGCTGATCAGCACTCCGGTGCGCGCGATATCGGCCAGCAACTCCTGGTTTCCAGATGGATAATACTGATCTAATCCTCCGGCCATGACGGCCATGGTCGAGATGGGAGCCTTCTGGCCACTGTCTGTTGCCAAGGCTGTTCGATGCGCTAGGGCGTCCACACCGTAGGCGCCTCCGGAGATAATAGTGCGCTGTTTGTGCCGCAGCAGGCTCACGAACTCCTCGGTCACCCTCCGTCCGTACGGGGAGATTTCTCTACTGCCGACAACGGCGACCGAGTGTGAGTGAGAAGGGATCTGCCCCGGTCCTCGTGTCCACAGCGCCACCGGGGTGGTGTGATCCAGACGGTTGAGCGCGACCGGCCAGCGGTGGTCCTCCGGAATGAGGAAACCACCCCCGTTGCGCCGAAAGTCTGGCAATATGGCTGCCGGACGATAATGATCCCGTTTGTCTTTCCAGCGAGACAGGATCTCGCGAAGCTTTCTCGTGCTCTTTCCTCTCAGCCCGAGGTCGTCGAAGCCTTCCACCAGATGCGCCCATTCCTGGTGAGTCGGGGCGGACCCTTGCACGAATTCCGCTGCACGCAGGGGACCGACCACAGTGATGATCTGTGTGGCGAGTGCATCTGCTGGTTCAATGATTTGGGTCAGTCCAGCCCGAGCGAAGGCGATCTGCTCGAACTCTTCCTCGCTGAAGGTCCCCTGGCTACCGGTCATGTTCGCTCCCCCACAGTTTAAGATGGAAGGCCATGTCGATTTCGTCGACTCCGGGATGGGTTTGTTCTGCTAGGTCGGCCAAGGTCCAGGCGACTTTGAGGATACGTGAATACCCACGTGCGGTGATCTCGCCGCGGTCCAGGCTCCTGTCGAGTATCGCCCGAGCCGAGGGGCTAACGCTCAGCGACGGGTGATGGAGTAAGCGTTGGTTCATCTCAGCATTGACGCGGACGCCCGTGCCTTTTAGTCGCTCGGCTTGGCGAGCGCGGGCTGCCAAAACTCGTTGGCGAATCGTGGCGGATGACTCCGGCTGCATCCCGCGACGGTTTAGGTCGCGGGATGTCACCGGGTGCAACCCGACGAGGATGTCAATGCGGTCCAAAAGAGGTCCCGACAGTCGCGCGTTGTACCGTCGTCTGACAGCGGATGTGCAGGAGCATCGGCGTGATCCGGCATATCCCCACCCACACGGACACGGGTTGGCTGCCAGAAGCAACTGGAATGAGGCGGGATAGGTGACGTTATGACGCAGCCGGGATAATTCGATGTGACGGTTTTCCAGTGGCTCACGCAAAGCTTCGAGGACGCGTCGGTCAAATTCAGGTGCTTCGTCGAGAAAAAGCACCCCGCCGTGAGCTAACGAGATAGCGCCTGGTTGGGCCTGCCGGGTTCCGCCCCCAATCACGGACGCTAGTGAAGCAGTGTGGTGAGGGGCCTGAAAAGGTGGTGTCGTGATGCTATCGATCACCTTGGCCTGTGAGGAGGCCAGCGAGTGAATCGCGGTTGTTTCCAGTGATACCTTTTCGTCCAGGTGTGGCAGGATCGTCGGTAATCGTTGGGCGAGCATGGTTTTGCCTGATCCCGGAGGCCCTTGGAACAGCAGATGGTGCCCGCCAGCAGCGGCGACTTCCAGTGCCCAGCGTGCGTGGTGTTGCCCGGCAACTTCTGCGAAGTCCAGTCCATCCTGCCGCTCAGGTTCCGGCATTGTTGCCTCCGGGGCCGATGCGGTGAACACATCGAAATTCTCACTTCGGACAGCTGCACCGAAATCCTCCAGGACCGCGCTGAGATGACGATACGACAACACGGTCACCCCGGACACTAGTTCGGCCTCTTTCTTCGAGGCCTCGGCCACGACAACTGTGTCAAACCCGGCCTTTTGTGCAGCGAGTACCGCTGCCAGCAGTCCAGGAACGTGCTGCAAGGTTCCATCGAGACCTAAAGCCGCCAGAAACACCGGCCCGGTTTCATCGTTGACCCGATACTCGGCGCCATAGGCTGCCATGACGATGGCCAAATCGAACAATGGTCCGCTCTTGTGTAGTCCAGCGGGAGTGAGATTCACCGTCAGATGCCGTCGGGTGATCGGCATTCCCGAATTTCGCGCTGCTGCACGAATACGATCTTTCGCTTCGTTCAGTGACTGATCGGGTAGGCCCACCAGAGTAAATCCGGGCAACGCTCCCCCGATATCTGCTTCAACAGTGACCGGTTCCCCGTGCAGGCCACTGAGCGCCATCGCGTAGGTACGCCCGATGCGTACTGGTTCAGTCACATTCAACACCATGGAGTCCAGGACCGCGTCCGCGGTAGCCGATGCAGGGTTGTTGTCGTATTCGGGGTTCATAGCATCACGTCCTGGAACAACCGCGCCTCGTGCTGACGTTGCGTGCCCACAGTGATGGCAAGCAGATCAACTCGTACCGGAGTGTGCCCAAGCTGGGGATGTTGGGCCCGGTAACTCAGCAAGCCTCGCTGAATGCGACGAAGTTGGTGTGGAGTGAGCGCCTGCTCGGCGGTACCGAAACCGATCCCACCACGGGTTTTGACTTCCACGGCCACCAGGTCGCCACCGGCCACGGCGATAATATCGATTTCGCCCTCACGTGACCGCCACTGTCTTTCCAGGATGGTGTAACCACGTTTTACCAGAAGCTGTGTTGCTAGTTCTTCACCGTGTGTACCAAAGCACCGGCGATCGCGGTGACGTCTTGGGTTGCGTTGTGTCTGCGATGTTTGAGAGTTTCTCACTGATTGCACCTCCACAACCAGTGTGAAATCCCCGCAGAATCAGCTCAGTACCTGGTGAATTTCTGTGGACAATCACAACACGACCCACCACCTGTGGACAACAACCACGCCCCCAGAAGACCACCAGGAACACACCACGAGATTAGGCATACGGTTCGGGGCCCAGTCCGGCCTGCGTACTCACGTCGAGATCCTGATGTGGCAACTCTTCGATATTGACGTCTTTGAACGAGACCACGCGGGCGTTATGAATAAACCTGTTAGGACGGAACACATCCCAGACCCACCCATCCTCGATGTAGACCTCGAAGTAAGTTTGCCCCTTGTCCTCCACTGTAGTGAGCTCCACGTGATTCGTTAGATAGAACCGCCGTTCGGTTTCAACGATGTGTGTAAACAGGTGCAGAACGTCTCGGTATTCTTTGTAGAGGTTGAGCTCCTGAGTGGCATGGTATTCTTCAAGATCGTCCTCGGAGTCGTGCATATCTCCATCATAGGTAATCCTGGCTACCCCGGGGCGAGGCGTAGCGGATACGACACCGGCGAGGCTCCGATTACGCTCGACGGCCGAATACTTTCTGCGCGACTCCTCCAATCTTACAGCAGTGTGTCTTGACGATGTGGTGCCGGAATCAGATGCCAGCTCCGCCGATGATATGGGGAGATGCCCTGATCGCGCAGTGCTTGGCGATGCTGTGCCGAGCCATATCCTTTGTTATGAGACCAGCCGTAGTCGGGGTAGAACGCGTCAGCCTCGGTCATCAGTCGGTCGCGACAGACTTTGGCCACTATGGAGGCGGCAGCCACACTCGCACAGTCCCGGTCGGCCTTGACCTGTAGATGTAGTCGAAGCTCATCCGGGAGATGCCGCTGGTCCTCAGCGACCTCGACCGGCAGGCTTAACAGCCAGTTGAATTTTCCGTCCAGGATTAGCACATCGGGCACTCGGTGATGTCGCCTCACCAGGTCATACCAGGCCCGGTGCCCGGCGACCGCCAGCGCGGCGTTGATTCCCCACCGGTCAATTTCTGCAGGCTCGGCGTGGCCGATGCCCACCATCCACGATGTGTGAATCGTGTCTGAGAGAGTTTCTCGACGTCGGGCAGACAGCATCTTGGAATCCCGCAGCCCCGGGATGAGGAGCGTGGTGAATGGCGAAACAGCACTGATCCCCACCGTTACTGGTCCAGCCAGCGCACCGCGTCCGACTTCGTCCATGCCGGCCACCAGGATGGTGTCTTTGGGATAGTGGTCGGGCCGGTGGGTACATTCGTCGGCGGCGAGCTGACGTTCTGTCGCGAAGCTAGCGTCGGCAACCATTAGGGTTCAGGCACGTCGTTGAAAGGTTCATCATTCGACCCGGCCGGGCCCCACCGGTCAATGGGCCAGGCAATGACCTCAGCACGTCCGACCACATCATCGACGTTAACGAATCCGTCGTTGGGCCCTTCCTGGTGGGCCCGGGAGTCTCCCGAGGCATTGCGGTGATCGCCCATCACCCAGAGCTTGCCTTCAGGCACCGTGACGTCGAAGTCTTGGTCGGATCCCGAGGCACCCGGATACACGTAGGGCTCGTCAATGATCTCCCCGTTGACTTGAATCTTGCGGGTCTGCTCATCGACGGTGACGTGATCGCCAGGCATGCCGATGATGCGTTTCACCAGGTGCTGTTCTGAGGAATTTGGGAGGAGGCCGACGCCTTCGAACACAGTCTCAAAGACGTTGCTGTCGCCGTCGACCGGCGGGAGCCAGCCCTGCGTATCTTCGAACACGACGATATCACCGCGTTTCAGGTCGGCCACCCCGGGAACCATGAGGTTGACGAAGATCCGGTCATTGACTTGCAGAGTGTTCTCCATTGATCCGGAGGGAATCACGAAGGCCCGGAAGAAGAAAGTTTTGATGATAAAAGACAGGACGAGAGCAGCGACGACAATAATGAGGATTTCTCGCACATTGACCCAGATACGACGTCCCAGGCTCGGTGCGCCTTGGCGGTCATCACCCTGGTATGCAACATCATCGGACTGCTCGTTCAGATCAACGTCCTTGTCTAATTTGCTCATCGTGGATTTACTCTACTCTCTGGAAGTTCGAACAGGTCCTAGCACGCGTTCATTGTGCACCATGCCGCCACCGGGGGCACCCAGCAAATCCCGAGAATCGAGGGAGGATTCCCGGTTGTCCCCCAGGAGAAAGACTCTGTCTTCGGGCACCGTGACGTCAAACGCTGTGCTTGAGGCAGGCCGGTCAGGCTCAGCAAGATAGTGCTCTTCGTGGAGCTGGCGGCCGTTGATTTCGATGCGACCGTTCGCGGTGCAGCAGGTGACCCGGTCTCCGCTGATGCCAATCACTCTTTTGACCACGTTGTCACGGCTCGGGGCGATGCCGATCCATGCTCCCACGCTTTCGAGCACGTCCTGGAACGGTTGTTCCGGTTGATAGGGGGTAAATGAGCCTTGAGCATCGATGACCACCACATCTCCGCGCTCTACCGGGTGGTGCTCGTAGTAATCCGGATCGATCCAAATACGCTCTCCGACGTGTAGCCCGGGTTCCATGGACTCAGAAGGAATCACGTACGAGTCGCTAAACCACCAGCGCAAGGTGAACACGATCGCCAGCACCACCACCAGCACGAAAATCAGCCCCCACATCAGGGCTTTGGCTTTCCCCGACACAGCAACGGACCGCGAGCCATCATCAGGGCTCACGGTCCGTTGCTGGTTCTGCTGTGTCACCGTCAGGACAGGCTACTGATCAGCGCTGACTAGGAGTCAACGCGCTTCTCGGGAATACGAGCAGCCTTACCGTGACGATCGCGCATGTAGTACAGCTTGGCACGACGCACGTCACCGCGCTTCTTGACCTCGATCTTGTCGATCACGGGAGAGTGCAACGGGAACTTACGTTCAATACCGACGCCGAAGGACGTCTTGCGCACGGTGAAGGTTTCGCGCAGGCCCGAGCCCTGACGGCCCAGAACGTAGCCTTCGAAAACCTGAACACGCTGCGTCTTACCCTCGATAATGTTCACGTGCACAGCGACGGTGTCGCCGGCCTGGAAATCAGGAATGTCGTTGCGCTTCGACTTTGCATCGAGCTGATCTAAGATGTTCATGGATCTCTCCTGGTGGGACGCCGCAGGTCACCCACGTCATACAGCAAGCTCTTGACGTCTTGCGATGGAAATATCGAGACACCCTTGTTGAGGGTTGTCCCGGTGCACACAGGCGGTACGCTATCCCCCGCGGCAGACAGCGGACCCAGCGGGCACGAGTATCTATTATGCCAGATCCTTGCGGATTTTCCATAAATCAGGTCTGCGGGTCTTGGTTCGTTCCTCAGCTTGTGCTAAACGCCACGCGTCGACTTTGCCATGATCTCCGGAAAGAAGTACCTCGGGGACCTCTCGTCCCCGCCACGTCGCGGGTTTGGTGTAGACCGGATATTCCAAGAGCCCATCTGAATGGGATTCTTCCACCAGCGACGCAGGGTTTCCTACCACTCCAGGAATCAATCGCCCGATAGCTTCGATCATGGCCAAGGTCGCAACTTCTCCCCCGTTGAGCACATAGTCGCCCAAGGACACAAGGTGCACCTCGAAGAGTTCTTCAGCCCATGCAAAGACGCGCTCATCGATGCCCTCGTAGCGTCCGCAGGCAAAAACCAGATGTTCGCAGTCCGCTAGGGTCGCGGCGGTGGGTTGAGCGAAAACCTCCCCGGACGGAGTCGGGATCACTAAATGCGGTGTGCCATAGCCCAGGTGTTTGCCGTGGGATGCCACTTCTTCCAGAGCACGTGCCCACGGCTCCGGTTTCATGACCATTCCAGCCCCACCACCGTAGGGTGTATCGTCCACGGTGCGATGCCGGTCGGTGGTCTGGTCCCTGAGATCATGGACATGAATCTCCAGCAGACCCTTGTGGCGGGCTTTACCGATCAGCGAGACGTCCAGAACATCGAAAAACTCGGGAAAGATGCTAATAATGTCGATGCGCATCGAGATTAGTCCTGTCCCAGTTCCAATAAGCCCGTAGGCGGGGTGAGGATCACCAGTTGTTGGTCCACGTCGATCTCCGGAACGATTTCGACCACGAAGGGTACGAGGCTTGTCGTGCCGTTGGTGCGTGTGACTTCGAGCAAGTCCTGGGCCTCCCCAGGGAGCAGAGCTGAGATCGTACCGATCGTCTCACCCTCGGCGGAGTCGAGCTTGACCGTAAAATCGACCAGGTCCTCGGCGTACCACGCCTCGTCATCGTCTTCCAGGTCTTCCGGTTCAGCATAGAGCTGGCAATTACGGTACTGCTCGGCCTGGTTCCGGTCGCTGAACTCTTCGAAGGACAGAAGCAAAATATGCTTATTCCAGCGGGCGTTGTTGACCGTCAGGCTACCAGCTAGTGGCGAGTCTTTTTTTCCATGGTCCACGGTGAGCACCGCGCCGGGAACAAAACGAGTTTCCGGGGTGTCTGTGAAGATCTGAACGGTGACGTCGCCTTTAATGCCGTGGGGTTTGCCGATCCGGGCCACTCTCACGAGCCCGTCTAGCTTTTCCTGGGCCATGCCGATTCTTGCTCCTTAGTACCTGCTGGTGCTGGGTGGTTGTCATGTTAAAACACCGAGGGTTCCTAGAACAATGTCATCGGTGTTCTAGGAACCCTCGAGGTCATCTCTGCTTTTAGTGACGACGGTCCGTGTCAACCACGTCTACTCGCACCGAGTATCCGGCCAGCCCGTCAATGACAGCGCGCAGGGCATTGGCGGTCCGACCTTTTCGGCCAATGACACGGCCGAGATCGTCGGGATTTACTCGCACTTCGAGAAGCTCGCCACGGCGGTTTTCACGGAGGTCAACCTGTACGTCCTCGGGATAATCAACGATCCCTCGGACCAGGTGTTCCAACGCTTCTTGCAACATGATTATTCAGACTTTTCTTTGCTGTCTGCGTTCTCTTCAGTCGCAGACTCAGCGGTGCTCTCTTCAGCCTGGTCTTCTTCCTTGTCATCACCCTTCGGGGTAATGGCCTCAGGAATAATCACCGACCCCTTCTGCGGAGCAACAAACTCCTCTTTAGCTTCCGGCTGCTTCAAGGTGGACTCGTCGTAGGACTCGCCCTTGAACTTCTGCCAGTCGCCGGTCAGCTTCAGCAAAGCCTGGACCTGTTCGGTCGGCTGAGCGCCGACCGACAACCAGTACTGAGCACGCTCAGAGTCAATCTTGATGAAAGAAGGGTTCTGCGTCGGGTGGTAGAGACCGATCTCTTCGATGGCACGACCATCACGCTTGGTGCGGGAATCCATCACCACAACACGGTAGTGCGGCGAACGAATTTTACCCAGACGCTTCAGACGAATTTTTACAGCCACTGTTGTGGTTACTCCTCTTTCTCACATTGAGTGCACGTCAACGTTTTCACTGGGGATCAAAGCTGAAACGTAGCGTGCGAACGGAAACGCAGAGGAAAGGATAGAGGGTCGTTTCCTCCGCGAATCAGTACCGGACCATTATGCCAGACAACGCACTCTTATTTCCACTCGACGCCCCGTGGTGGATAACCCCTATTTCAGGAACTTCTCGAAGCCTTTCGGCAAGTTGAGCTGACTGGGATCCATTCCCTGAGAGTTTTGAGCACCACCAAAAGAGCTGCCTTTCAAGGGATTTGGCTTGGGACGGTTAGCGGCTTTCTGCGCTTGCTCCCGCGCTGCAGCCTCCGCTTTAGCGGGATTGCCGTAGCGCTGTTTCTTGGCGTTCTTTTTGCCACCTTTACCTTTTTTCTTGCCCCCGTGGCCGCTCGCTGGCATACCGGGAATATTGGGCATGCCAGGAATACTCGGCATGCCTCCACCCGAGGCCATCTTCTTCATGACTTTCTGAAGCTGGCCAAACTGTTCGACCAAAGTATTGACGTCAGAGACTTTAACCCCAGAACCTTTTGCGATGCGAGCGCGTCGCGATCCGTTCAGGATCTTCGGCGCGTTCCGTTCATGCGGGGTCATCGACCGAATAATAGCTTCAATACGGTTAATGTGGGAATCGTCGAATTGGTCAAGTTGCTGGCGCATACTCTGGGCGCCGGGCATCCGCATCAACAGCTTCTTCATTGACCCCATGTTCTTGAGTTGCTGCATCTGCGACAAGAAGTCGTCAAAGGTGAAGTCTTCTTGCCCGGCGAACTTCTTCGCCATCTTTTCGGCTTCGGCCTTGTCCCAGTTACGTTCGGCCTGCTCGATCAGGCTCATCACGTCACCCATGTCGAGGATACGTGATGCCATGCGATCGGGGTGGAAGACTTCGAAGTCTTTGATGCTCTCCCCGGTGGAGGCGAACATGATGAGTTTGCCCGTGATGTGTTTGACCGACAGTGCGGCGCCACCGCGAGCGTCGCCGTCCATCTTCGACAGGACGACACCGGTAAAACCGACACCTTCGTTAAACGCCTGAGCGGTGGCCACCGCGTCCTGACCGATCATCGCGTCGAGGACGAACAGCACTTCCTGCGGGTTAGTCGCAGCTCGGATATCAGAGGCCTGCTGCATGAGCTCTTGGTCGACACCGAGGCGACCAGCGGTATCGATAATCACCACGTCGTGTTGCCGTTTCTTCGCTTCATTAACCCCGTCCAGGGCAACTTGGACCGGGTCACCAGTGGGATCTTCGAACTCCGAGGAGACGCCTGGGTGGGGGGCAAAAACAGGAACTCCGGCCCGTTCACCGTTGATCTCCAACTGACGAACAGCGTTCGGACGTTGCAAGTCAGCTGCGATCAACATCGGGGTATGCCCGTCTTCTTTAAGATGACGGGACAGCTTGCCGGCAAGGGTTGTTTTACCCGCGCCTTGCAGACCCACCAACATGATCACGGTGGGCGGGGTTTTCGCGAACTGGATGCGACGGGTCTCGCCTCCAAGGATCTCTTCCAGTTCAGCGTTGACGATTTTGACAACCTGCTGGCCTGGGTTGAGCGCCTGGGAGACTTCTTCACCCAAAGCACGTTCCTTCACGCGCTTGATGAACTCACGCACCGCGGGAACAGCAACGTCAGCATCGAGCAATGCACGGCGAATTTCCCGAGCAGTTGCATCAATATCCGCCTCGGTCAGGCGACCTTTACCCTTCAGATTCTTGAAGGTCGACGTCAGACGGTCTGTCAGAGATGTGAACACTGGAAAGAAACTTCCTTCGGAAACGGTTATTAGCTCCTACCCAGGGTAGCAAGACTTACGTCGGTCTTCAGAAATAGTCAAGTCTGCCTGAGGAATACCAGCGTGACCCCTCAGTCAGAGCGAAACTCACATCACTGTGAACCGTAGCTCGACTAGCCTTGATGCCGAGTAGGGGTTAGGGCTTGGGAGGTTTATCGCTCAGCACCCGGGAAGGAACCCAACCAGTACCCACCGTGGCAACCACCTGGGTCCACGAACCCTTCGTACCCAACACATGGACACGCTCACCAGCCGGAACCGTCCCAATCCGACGAGTCTTCGACGACGTACCAGCACGCATCGGACCAGACGAGGTCACATACTGATATGTCTTCACAGAGGATTCAAATTTGGAAACTTTGGAAGACGCATTCGACCGGATGCTGGGCAGTAGCGCATTCAGGCGAGCCCCGGGGCATGCAGTAGCGTTGGTACGGCGGTGGCCAAGAATGACGGGCGACGAAACGCGAGTGCCGCTCTTATAACGCGCGGTCGAGCCCGGAGAAGCGCGCGAGACAAGTGTTGTTTTACCTTGCGGGTTGAGATCGTACTGGTGCGCCTTCCACGCCAGAACCCGTGTCAGCGAGTTCACCATAGCTGTCGGCGGAGTAGCTGCCTCGAAGTTCCCGATGGCACTGACACCAATAGTGTCTGTGTTGAATCCTCCGGCCTGTGCTCCTATCGGCAAAGAATCCATCGACCCCTTGCGGCCTTCGTAGATCGTTCCATACCGATCGACGAGGAAGTGATATCCAATATCTCCCCAGTCCAGCGTCCGGGCATGGTAGCTATAGATACCGCGAACTTGCGCATAAGCTTGTGACCGCGAATAGTTGTTGGTCCCTGCTGTGTGGTGGACGTACATCGCTTTGAGCGTGCTGGATTGCTTGCTGGGAGACACCCAGGATTCGTTGGCACCCCACTGCGACCTTCGGACGATCGTTGGTCGACCTACGCTAGGGTTCTTCTTGCTGGTGGAAACATGGCTGGCGGTGTTGGCAACCACAGCGCCATCATTATCCGAAACACCGGGGTCGATCAGCGTAATCTCCAGGCCCGACGGAACCTCACCTGATTCGGTGTTGACGCGAACCTGCACGGCGTCTGCTTCCGTGGTCGCAAGCGGCTCTGTACCGATAACATCGCCCTCGGCCATTGCGTCATCAATGATCTCCAGTGATTCCCACTGAGACCAACCATCTTGCTCACGAACGCGGATCGAAACATTAGTGACGATTTCAGAAGTGGATCGATGCCAGGTCACACCGGCAATCACGAAATCAATGGATTCCAGAGGAACAGTCAGCGCAGACAGCTCGCCTTCGTCGCTCTCCCCATCCAGAGCAGACTTGCTCAGATGGTCTTCTTCACGATCAGTCGCCGGTTCCGACCCTTCCGCTGCATCGGTAACCGTTTGCCTGTTTTCTTGGTCTGCTACAGTCTCATCGTCCTCAACAGCGTTCTCGCTCGGGTCAGCATCGACCGGTTCGGGTTCCGCCAGTTCAGACTCGGTGGATTCCGAGTCGGTGGGTGCAGACTCACTCAGGGCAGACTCAGTTGGATCCTCCGAAACCTCGTTCGTCGCCGGGCTGTCCCCCTCTTCATGGGCTTCTGCGTTCAGGGGCTCGGGCGAGGTCTCGGCTTCGATCTCTTCGCCCTCGGGAAGGGCTTCCCGAGAGACACCATCGATAGAAAATACCTGGCTATCTTCACTGCGCACCTCCGCCTCAGGAAGGTCAGCCTCTGCAGGTCCTTCGGCGGTTTCGGCAGGCTCGTCGACTGTAGCATTTTGGCTGTGAACCGCAACAGAAACGGTGTCGGCTACTGCTGGACTGACGGTGGAGACACCGAGAGCAAGAAGAACGAATGAAACGGTGAGCTTTTGTCGCAAAGTGAAGCCAGGCATAAGGGGCCTATCCAAGGGGTGTGAGAGAAATGTGAAGACAGTGAGACAGAAGTGTCTAATTAGACAACCGTCATGCTACCGCAGTGAGACAATCTCAAAGCCGATCGCCTTGCATTAAGAGCGATGCGACCCCCGGACAACTGAAGCCCTCCACCGAGACAGAAGCGAGCCGGTTCACCAATCGCTCCTGGCCGGGAAGAGGGCTTCAATCGTTGCCATGTCACTGAATCAACTCACAGGACTGGGGCACGTCGATAAGACGCCACCTGTCCGGATGGTCTGAGTCAGTGCCACGGAGGTTACTCTGCTATCAGCGCGTCAACGAAACCGTGTGTGTCGAACGGGGCCAAGTCGTCGGCACCCTCGCCCAGGCCAATCAGCTTGACGGGAACACCCAGCTGACGCTGGATTGCGACCACGATGCCTCCCTTAGCAGATCCGTCGAGCTTGGTCAGCACAATACCTGTAACGTTGACAGCTTCGGTAAAGACCTTTGCCTGGGTCAGGCCATTCTGTCCGGTTGTGGCGTCGATGACGAGAAGTACTTCTCGTACTGGCGCTTGTTTCTCAGAAACACGCTTAATCTTGCCGAGCTCGTCCATGAGGTTACCCTTGTTCTGCAGACGTCCGGCGGTATCGACGATCACGGTATCGACTTCAGATTCGATGCCCTTCTGCACGGCGTCGAAAGCGACTGAGGCTGGGTCGGTTCCTTCTGCCTCGGAACGTACCGTCTCAACCCCAACGCGGGACCCCCACGTCGCCAGCTGTTCGGCGGCAGCTGCACGGAATGTATCAGCTGCACCAAAGAGCACCGAATGATCTTCAGCCACGAGAACGCGACCAATTTTACCGACAGTGGTGGTCTTGCCCACTCCGTTAACGCCCACCACCATCACAACGGAGGGAAGGCCTTCTTGACGCGATACGGCCAGACGACGATCCATCGTCGGGTCTACCAAGTTAATGAGTTCTTCGCGGAGCATCTCACGGACTTGCTCGGTGTCTTTCGTGCCCTCAACGGTGACTCGTTCACGGAGCTTATCGACAAGTTCCAGTGCGGGACCGGAACCAAGGTCTGCGGTCAACAGAGTCTCTTCGATTTCATCCCACACATCGTCATCAATGTCGTCCTGGGACAGAAGGGCTAGCAACCCTTTGGAAAAGATGTTGTTGGATTTCACGAGACGCGCACGCAGGCGCCCCAAACGGGTCTTGGCTGCTTCTGGTTTCTCCAGCTCGGGAGCAATCGGCTCCTCGATGACAGTCTCAAGCTCGTCGACTTCGGTCTCAGCCTGAGCTTCCTCCGATGGAGGCAGAACCGGTGTCTCATCTGGGACGGCAGTTTCTGCAACATCCTCCGGAGATGGAGCAACTTCCTCCGGAGTTGCGGTGGTTGTGTACACCACCTTCGTTTCATCAGGTCGATCCGAGACAAACGTCGACACCAGACCGACTAAGACGGGCAGAACAACGGCGCTGATAATAAGGATTTCCACCTCTTCAGTCTTTCATATTCTCCGGGTTCTTGCCGAGCCAGTTTCAGCCCGTTGCTAAGACCACACTGAGGACAACCGAATCAATCCGGGCTTCGTGATTGAATCGACTATATGCCCCAAGATCGCGATGTCCCGAAAATTCCAGCAGAGCTAAAAGTCCTCATTACGGCGACCTTCCTCATCGCGATCGGGTTCGGTATCGTTGCCCCGATTCTTCCTTTGTATGCAGAGTCGTTTGGTGTCGGGGCATTTGCGGTCTCAGCCGTGGTGTCTTCCTTTGGTTTGGCACGCCTCCTCTTCGCTCCGGTCTCCGGAAAAGTAACCAGTAGATTTGGTGAACCCTATGTCTACACCACCGGCGTCACCATTGTGGCGCTGTCGATGTTTTTGGTGGCCCTTGCTCAGACCTACCCACAACTTCTCATCTTCCGTGGTTTGGGAGGCATTGGCTCCACCCTCTTTACCGTTTCCGCGATGTCGTATCTGGCCCGTAAGTCTCCCCCAACAATCCGCGGGCGGATCTCTGGCGCATATGCTTCTTCTTTCTTGCTAGGCAATATTTTTGGTCCCATCGTCGGCGGTGCTCTTGCAGGGTTGGGGCCTCGCGCTCCTTTTATCATTTATGGTTGCTCCCTTGTAGTCGCCGCATCGGTCGTCTTCTTCACCCTCACCGGGGTCGGTCGCAGTAAAACGCATCGACCGGCACCAGACGACCGACCGGCGATGAAGCTCAGGCAGGCACTGAACAACAGTTCTTATCGGGCAACGCTGACATCATTTTTTGCTAATGGCTGGTCTGCGTTCGGAGTGCGAAACTCCGTGACTCCCCTCTTTGCCGCCTCGGCCTTCGCGGGAATGACCTTCTTCCTCGACGGTCCGCAAACCGCGGCGGTCGGGTTGTCCTTATTCGCCGTGGGCAACGTGATTGCTGTGACCTTCTCGTCGAGACTCTCCGATCGGATTGGGCGTAAGCCGCTCATTGTCTGCGGATTATTCATCGCTGGCGTGACAACTGGCGTGCTCGGCGTGTTCGTTAACCCTTGGTTATTCTTAGCCCTCAATACCATCGCCGGTGCCGGAACGGGTTTGCTCAACGCTCCACAACAAGCTGCGATTATTGACATTGTGGGTCAAGACAAGAAGGCAGGAACTGTGATGGCGACAGCCCAAATGGCATCCGATGTCGGCGGCATTGCCGGACCGTTATTGGTCGGATTCATTGTCGATGTCGCTGGCTACGCCTGGGGATTTGGCCTCACCGGGGTGATCTTGGTCACCGCGGCACTGGTCTGGACGTTTTCCCCTGAGACAAACGTCCCGATCACTCCGGGAGGCCCCCGGACCGGGTCCTTACCGAAGGTTGATCCGACTCAGTCAGAAGCCACTGTTACGTTTCGTCATGACTCAGACGCTGGCTGATGACCTGGGATACCCCATCTCCACGCATTGACACACCGTAAAGAGCATCGGCGATGTTCATCGTGCGCTGTTGGTGGGTGATAATAATCAGCTGCGAGTCCCGTTGGAGTTCTTTAAAGATCGTCAGCAACCGGGAAAGATTAGCGTCATCCAGCGCAGCTTCTACCTCATCCATCACATAAAAGGGTGAAGGCCGGGCTTTAAAAATCGACACCAGTAGCGCAACGGCGGCTAGCGACCGCTCGCCTCCAGAGAGTAACGATAGCCTCGTGACTTTTTTACCGGCCGGACGGGCATGGACTTCAATGCCCGTTTCCAACATGTTCTCCGGATCGGTCAGGACGAGCGCTCCTTCACCTCCGGGAAAAAGCGTGGAGAAAACATGCTCAAACTGAGCGGAGGTATCCTCGAAGGCTTCTCGAAAGACCCTGAGCACCGTCGCATCGACATCCTCAATAATCTGCAACAGGTCCCTGCGAGAATTCTCTAGGTCCTCCAACTGTTCACTGAGGTATTGGTGTCGTTCCTGCACCGCCGAGTACTCTTCCAAAGCCAGCGGATTGACTTTGCCGAGCGCGCGCAATTCACGCTCGGCCTTCTTCAAGCGTTTCTCCTGTTCGTCTCGACGGTAAGCAGTCGACGATACAGCCTCGTCCTGATCTTGCTGGCCCTCGTTAAATTCGGGGATTGGTTGGTCGGTCCCAAAATTCGCGACCAGATAGTCGTGGGTGTACCCCAAAGTGTCCAGACTTTTTTGTTTGAGTTGCTCGAGCTTAATTTCTTGCTCCTGGCGGGCAAGCTGACGAGCGTGGGTACGTTCTTTGAGTTTCTCGAGATCAGATTGAGCCTGCTGGCGTCGGTGAACCAGAGCTTCCCGACGTTGCTGAGTTTTTTCACGAGTGGCCGCGAACTCTTGCTCATCAACCTCAGCACGACGAACCGAACTACCGATCTTTTCCAGAACTGTATTTACGGCCACGTGGACCTGTTCGAGGTGAGAGACTCGGTGTCGTTGCTGGTGTAGCGCGCGGGAATACTCTTGTTCTGCCAGGTGAGCAGCAGATAGCCTCCGCCGGGCTTGTTCCACGCGTTGTTGTGCCTGTTGTTCAGTCGACTCCTGAGTTCGCAACGCCAGCCGCGCATCCGTTTCAGCCCGTCGAGCTTCGACGGCGCGAGCCTCTGCACGCTCGGCTTCTTGTTCGCTCGGCGAATCTTCTGAGGTGTGCTGTTGCGCTGCTACCTGCTCTGCAGCAACGGCCGTGTCATAGGCCTCCTGATAACCGGTGAGCCGGTCCTGAGCAGTCTGGATTCTATCGGCCAGTTCCTCCAGTTGTTGCTCAGAACGCTTACTATTCTGAACGGTTTGAGCCAAACTAGTCTTGGTTGCAGCCATCCGTTCCCGGTACGTCGTCTCGCCACGCCGAGCTTCATCTGTTCTCTCGCGGATCTCGTTGCGAGCCTGCTCACAGGCACGCACTGCTTCGCGTAGTTGCTCAACCCGTTGCTGTTGTGTCGAAATTTCTGCTTTGAGCCGATTGGCGGTCTTTTCAGCATCGTCGAGGGAACCGCGTGCTTCCACGTGGCTGGTTCCGCCGGCACCGTGGACCTGCACCCACAGGCTCGTCACCAGGTGGCCGGCGCGGGTGGCGATCAGAAAATCGCCACTATTCAAACCCGCCTCGTCTAACCGTTGCATGGCGCGTGCAGCGTCCTCGAGGTCTTCGCACAGCACAACGTGTCCAAAGAGTTCGTGCAGTGTCGCGGTCACGGCGGAACCAACACGCGACTCACGTACGGAGACATGATCCACCGCAGCGCTCAGCCCCTCAGGGAGTTGATGGCCCGTTGAGTCACTTTCCCGGTGGGCGGAGGGAGAGTAAATCCGTGTGGTTTCCACCTCGGCCTGTTGTAATAGTTCCACGGCCACCTTCACAGTTTGCGGGTCGTCGGCCCAGAGCTGTTCGACCGACATCGGTAGCACCGCCGCTATGGCGCGTTCCCACCCGGTTGACACCACAAATTGAGTACTCAGCTCAGTAACGGCCACATTCTTCAAGGACGCCCGAGCCGACCCCTTCTCCGGCTCCAACGAATCCTTCAGGACCTCGATCCGAGCCTGGATAGCACTATACTCACGATTCTGTACGGTCAGGTGCCCCGTCAGCTCGTCGAACTCTGCCCGCTTCTGAGACAACTTCTGGTCAGCTTCTTGGAGCTGGCCTTCCATCTCTGCACGCTGCTGGCCTGCTTCCTCGGCCTGCGTGTGGTATCCAGAAAGTTTGTTTTCCAGCTCTTGAATAGTGTTCTGGCGGTATCCTGTTTCGTCGCTCACGTGCGTCCACTGAGCTTTCAGTGCTTCCAACTCAGCGGTGGCCGTGGCCAGCTTAGCCTCTGCGGAGGCGATAGCGCGGTGGCGTTGGGCTTCTTCCTGGAGTGCATCCGTATATGCTTGCGCGACGATTCGTGCCGCGCGCTCGGCCTCGTCTTTCTCCTGGGTGGCACGCGTCAGGGCCTGCTCGGTTTCTGCTTTCGTCTCACAAATTTGCTGATACTCTTCGGTGGCCTGGTCAAGCTGGGTTTGGGCCTGCTCGGTCGTGGCAGTTGAGGTTTTCATAATCGGTGCCGACGCGGTCCGCAGCCGTTCGTCGGTCACCGACAGCAACGACCGATACCGTTCCTGCAGTCCGTTGAGCCCGTACCGGTGTTCACGAGCCACGGTGGCCGCTTGCATGATGTCGTCGAGTTCTTGGTCCAGCGAAGCGATTTGTTCAGAGACCAGCGCAATGTTCTGTTTGGCGACGGAGAGCTCTTCGTCATGGCCACGATCTTGTTCCACAAGATCTGCCACTACACGAAGTTGCTGTTCAACGTCGTCAGCCAACAGGCGGGCTCGGGCATCACGCACGTCGTACTGGATGCGCTGGGCTTTGCGTGCCGTGTCGGCTTGACGCGAGAGTGGTCCTAGCTGGCGACGGACTTCTTCAGTGAGGTCTCTGACTCGGTCCAGGTTCCCACGCATCGCATCGAGTTTGCGAACCGACCGTTCTTTCCGGCGACGATGCTTCAGAATTCCGGCGGCTTCTTCAATGAACCCCCGTCGCTCCTCCGGTGTGGCATGGAAAATGCGGTCGAGTTGCCCCTGACCGACGATGACATGCATTTCTCGACCGAGCCCCGAGTCACTGAGAAGCTCCTGGATATCGAGCAGTCGGGCCGGTGACCCATTGATTTGGTACTCGGATCCGCCGGCTCGAAACAGGGTGCGGGAAATGGCCACTTCGGAGTATTCAATCGGGAGGGCACCATCAGAATTATCGATGGTCAGGGTCACCTGTGCCCGCCCCAAAGCCTGGCGACCTGAGGTGCCTGCGAAGATGACGTCCTCCATCTTGCCACCGCGCAGGTTCTTCACACCCTGCTCGCCCATCACCCAGGCCAGTGCATCGACAACATTTGATTTCCCCGACCCATTGGGGCCGACGACGGCGGTGATCCCAGGTTCAAATTCGAAAGTAGTTTTGGAAGCGAAGGACTTAAACCCTCGAACCTCGAGCTTTTTCAGATACATTTACACGTCACACCGGACGGCAAATAAGCCCTTATTCACCGAGTCCGTCGTCAAATTGTGGTAAACGAGAGCCCACGCCGAGTAGCTCTGCAATCGCCGAGACAGAACGCGGTGCGGCCCGGCCGTCACCATAGGGGTTTACCGCATTGGCCATCTTGGCGTATGCCTCGTCATTTGTGAGCAACTCGGAGACTTCCTCGACAACGCGCTCTTCGGCGGTACCAATCAGTCGGACGGTTCCGGCGGTCACCGCTTCGGGACGCTCGGTGTTCTCGCGCATCACGAGCACCGGTTTGCCAAGACCTGGTGCTTCTTCCTGAACGCCACCGGAGTCGGTGAGGACGACGGTGCTGAGGTTCATCAAGTGGGTAAATTCCCCGTATGCCAACGGCTCGGTGACGATGACATTTTCTTTGCCTTCCAGGAACGGCAGAATTGCCTCACGCACTACAGGGTTCTTATGGGCTGGCAAAACAATGGTCGCGTCCGGGTGTGAGTCCGACAGTCGTGCCAATGCTCGGCCGACACCGCGCATCGCATCACCCTGGTTCTCACGGCGGTGAGTCGTGACGAGGACGACCTTTCGTCCCTGGTCTACCTGCTCGATCAGTTCTTGCAAAGCAGGTTCACTGAACGGAACACGCTGGTCCACCACTTCAAGCAGGGCATCGATGACCGTGTTACCGGTGACGTAGATATCGTGCGCGTTGACGGCCTCACGGAGGAGGTTATCGCGACTGACCGAGGTCGGTGCTAAGTGAAGAGAAGAAATCTGGGAGGTAATCTTCCGGTTCGCTTCTTCCGGGAACGGGGAAAAGATATTGAAGCTACGGAGCCCGGCTTCGGCATGAACCACTGGCACACCACGGTTGAAGGCGGCAATGGCGCCAGCTGTGGAAGTCGACGTGTCACCTTGGACCACCACGGCATCGGGTTTCTCTTCATCCATGATCGCGTCGAGACCATTGATGGTTTTCGCCATCACCATGTTCAGGGTCTGGCGGGGCTGGATGATATTGAGGTCGTGGTCGGGAGTGATTCCGAAAAGCTCATTCACCTGGTCCAACATTTCCCGGTGTTGTCCAGTGACGGTCACCACACACTCGAATTGATCCGACTCCTGAAGAGCTTTCACAATCGGGGCCATCTTAATCGCTTCGGGGCGGGTGCCGTAGACCGGCATGATTTTCATTATGTCTCTACTCCTACATCACTACGACACAACGACCTCACGCGGCAGTGAGCCGGTGATTTCATTTTAGTATGCCGAGACAACCCTACACAGCTACCACCCTAATCAGCACATTTTCGTTGGGAGGGCCGAGATAAACATATGACCTTTCTCGATATCCTTTCCTTAGTACCCGCATGACTGCACTGTGATCACTGTGATCGCCGACATTCCCCGGGCTAGATACTGATCGCGCTGGTGCTCGGTACCTTTATCACGTTTTGCGGGCTGTCCTTTCTTCTGATGAACGTGAGAACTGTATATCTCCCCGATTCCTCAACGCCAGTAAAAGCGTACCGAGGAGTGTCTTGGTACCAAACTTCGGAGATTTCTGTCCCATCGCGATACAGGTAGAAAGCCCATTCATACTCACTCGGTTCGACACTGGCGAAATCGTTAGCCACAAGTATTCGCCCATGGATACGTTGCACGGTTGTCACTGAACTAGTGGGATCAGGATAAGACAGTGCGGCCGATGATTCACGCAGATCTGTAATCAGCCGAACCTTGGTTCGTGGAGCGGTTTCGTCCGCAGAAAGTCCTGGAACCGATAGGGTCTTCAGTGAGGCGATCTCGGGTGGGGGTGGCGTCACGACATCCAAGGCCGAGGCGACTTTTCCGAGAATGGTTGATCTGTTCAGTATACCCTGCTCCATCGTCCTTAATACTGCTTCATGTTGTTGTTGCAGAGGCTCTTGAAACTGCTCTGGAGCGTGTCCAACGATCGTCGCGAACCCTTCACGGATGAAGAGATCTCCAGCTCGCTGAGCGTTGAATGTGAAGCGCTGCGCGTCTGCCTCATCGCGTCGAATCTGTACGGTTTTGCCACTATCCGCTACATCATACGATTCGCGCCATGAGTCGTCGTCCGGCACCTTTTTCAGCTCTGCAGTGGTGAGACGGCTTGTCCACTGATCACTGTCGAAAGGGTACTTCAGCAACTGGGGCGCCGAAGCCTGGAATATGTCTTTGACCAGCTTGCCTTGGGTTCTTTCGTGGAATTCAGCGAGTCGCGACGCTTGCAAAAAGTAAGGATTAGCCAGTGGAAACAAGGGGACTTCGCGCTTGTCTAAAGCCTGTCGCGTGATACCGAAATGGTACCTATTCCTAGTCCGAAAGTAGTATCCGTCGAGGCGTTGGAACAGGTCGGATCCCCTAGAGCGTTTAAAGGTTCTTTCGAAATGCTCAGCAACTAATGGTTTGAAGTGCTTATTCGCAAGCCGGGGGTAGCTGTGCGCTTGGAGAAAAAAGTTGAAGACCCGCGGGTCCGACATCGATACGCCCTTTCCAAGTTCCCGGAAAACACGGTTAGCCAGACCTTCAGCAGACCCCGGGACGCGAAGTAGCTCTCCTCCACCTCCGCGGATCGTCATCTGGGGAATGGCGTATTCTCCTGAAAAATCGGACAGAAACATCTCGTAGTTGCGATTCGAATCGCGTATTTGATGGGTGAAGACACGCTCACTGAACAATAAGGATAAACCGCACTGTTCAGTAGGGCCCCACCACTCCATGCCGTGATCAGCGCGAATCGCATTGGCGAGCTGAATATCTCGCCCGTAAACCTTACGTTTCTTACCCTCATATCTTCGTGGGTCAAACGTCAAGACCTTGAAGTCTTGATGAGCACCAGTCAGTGTCAGGAGCGCTAGAGCGAGCCGGGAGTCAACGCCTCCGGAAAGGGTGATAACTTTCCGAGCGGACAACGAATTCACTGCAGTCGTCAAGGACTCTCTGGCTAGCTCTATGCCTAACGACACGGCGTCGGTGTAGTCATTGATTGTCTCAGAGCCCCCCAGTGTAACCCGCGGACGGATGGTCGCTTGGCGACCGGTAATCTCGAGGACGCAATCTGGCTCGAGAATATGTATTTGTTCTGCCATGGTCGTCGAGTCACTCATCCCCTCGGCAGTCCGGCCACGACTAGTTAGAGCGGCAACGTATGTACTGAGATTCAGATGAACCGAAACACCGGACTCTCGAAGAGCAACCGCAACGGCGATAAAGCTATCCGACAAGACCACCCCACGCCTAGGGATAATTGCATAAAAGACTGGTCCAAATCCGAAGCGATCGGCAAAAACAAGGTGTTTCACTCCTGACAACAGGTGTCGAGAACTAGCTATGGCTAGCCATTCCCCAGGAGCATCACGCAAGTCGGCAATCGTGAGATTCTCGGGGTGAGCGAACCCAAATTCTCCCCGGCAAAGCTGTTTGCCTGTCAAAGCAAGTCCACCGAACTCCGCAACCTTCGTATTTGGCTTCCACTTACCCGGGACCGCACTTTCTTCGATGGTCCGAGCTCGGGTATCAATCAGCACAGCGCGAACGACGGATGAGGACTGAGAATTCATGGTTGCCTTCTGAACGACAGCTCGGGGGTATATCGACTGGGCACAACCATCTGTGGCCGTAGCTTCACTCAATGGCTGGTTTGACCCGGCATCCCTACAAAACTATCAGCTTCGGCGAATACCTCAGCTTATCTGCACGGGTGATCCTCGTTCTGCCATTTACCTCCCAGTTCGGACGACCCTCCTAGCATCTGGCAAGATCGTTTCGCCGTGGCGATACAATGTAGTCTCAATGTGAAGGTGCAGATTCCCTGCAACGGCACAAAGAAGACCTCTTGATGCCGTTGTATGTGGAGGAGCAGGAAAGGCTGTAGCGAGAAGTATGGCGTCTACCAACGACAAGGAAGCGGGTCATCCACAAACCGCTGAGTTCGTTTCGGCCGTAAAAGATTCGTATCCAGGTGTAGACAAGCTCACTCCCATCGGAGGGCGTCCTGGAATCGGAAAGTATATTCGTCAGCTATGGCAACGGCGTCACTTCATTTGGCGTCAGTCGCGAGGCCGCGTTGTTACGGGCAACGACGACGCCAAGCTGGGGCCACTTTGGTTGGTTCTTCGCCCAACTCTCGACGCAGCTTTCTACTGGATTATCTTCGGGCTGTTGTTGCAATTCGATCGGGGCATGGACAACTTTGTGGCCTTTGTCATTATTGGTGTCTTCATGTTCCAGATGACCGGTAGTGCCTTGGGAACCGGTAGCAAGGTGATCGCGTCGTCTCGCTCACTGATACGGGCTTTCAAGTTCCCGCGGATGGCGCTGCCTTTAGGAGAGGCTCTCTACGATTTGTTGCAAAGAGGCCCGGCCTTTTTGATGATGTTCTTGATCATCATGGCTATCCCTCCCCACGAACTTCCAGAGTGGAGTTGGCTCCTCTTCCCCATCATTCTGCTCATTCACGTCGTCCTAAATTTTGGCATCACGCTACTTGTTGCTCGGCTGGCGGTCGTTTTCCCTGACCTGAGTAAGGTGATTCCTTTTCTAACTCGCCTGCTCATGTACGGCTCTGGAGTGATCTTTCCGATCACCCGGTTTACGACTAGATATCCAACGTTGGAAGCCATAATCGAGCTGAATCCGATCTACACCGTCTTACTGATGTACCGCGAAATACTCATTGATGGCACGGTGCCAGCAGTCGAGCATTGGTTGGTTCTCTGCGGTTGGGCCGTTGTGTTGTTTGTCGCTGGGTTTCTAGTGTTTTGGCAAGGAGAGGAATCTTATGGTCGCGAACGAAACGTCTAAGCCTAAGAACTCTCCCACCCCGGAACCGGACGAGAGCGAGGACACCATTTCACCAACCACGACAGAGCTCGGAGAGCTCACGATGCTCGCCACAGACATTGAGCTCACTTACCGCGTGCGGATTTTAGATGAAGGCAAAGAGCGCGGATTAATTCAGTCACGCGGCAAGAAGACATCGTTTCAGGCGCTGAAAGGGATCTCGCTGGCAGCGCGCGAAGGTGAATTCATTGGGCTCGTAGGGCGAAACGGGTCGGGTAAAAGTACCTTGCTCAGGGTTCTCGCCGGTGTCGAGACTCCGAACTCAGGCCAGGTCGTGGCACGCTCCACACCGCAGCTACTGGGTGTTGGCGCCGCACTCTTGCCGAACCTCACCGGTATCGACAATATTCGTATCGGACTATTGGCCATGGGACTCACACCGGCACAGGTCGAAGAGAAAGTGCCCGAGGTTGTCGAACTGGCAGACATTGGTGACTTCGTACGGATGCCGATGCGTACCTACTCGTCCGGTATGGGAGCTCGGCTCCGTTTCTCGATCTCTGTGTCGGCAGACCCGGATATCTTGATGATCGATGAGGCCCTTTCCACCGGTGACGATGCCTTCCGACAACGCTCGAATCAGGCCATGAAGGACTTGATCGCCCGCTCCGGTACGGGATTCCTCGTTAACCACTCGCCCTCTGCAATTCGTGAAATGTGTACTCGAGTCATCTGGCTCGATAAGGGTGCAGTTGTCGAAGATGGCGAACCTGACGAGGTGATGAAGCACTACAGCTATTTCATGAATGCGTTGCGGCGCCACGGCGAAAATGTCGCCCAGGGTGTGAAGGAAAAGCACATGCAGACATTCCAGGATCGGATTGACGACATTGTGGAAGACGGCCAGCCATCATAACGAGGCCATACCTCATGGCGTCCTGTCATCTTTAGCCTAAACGCACTTCTGCCCCTCCCAACGATGTACTGGGAGGGGCAGAGATATGCGGGACCTTACGGGTTTTAGCTCTCAATCAACCGCAAGATTTTTCCTGAGATGACTCCTGGACGGAAATGCTTATGCATATAGTCACGAACTGCATATGACTCGTCGAGCAGAGCCTGGGGATCTGCGGCCAGCGACCGAATTCGCTGGACAGCGCTGTCGATATCGTCAACAAGCCACCGTGTTCCATATACTTGCTCTGCTCCAGCCCAAGGTAGGATCACCGGAACACAGCCCGCAGCCCCTCCTTCAGCAACCACCTGATGAGTTCCTTCATGATCACTCGTCGACAGAATGAAACCGGGGACGGTGGTATACCATTCTGCAAGGTCAGGACTGTGGCCATCAAATACTACAGCGTCTTTTAACACCGGTGAGGATTCGATCCGCTCATAAACCCTCTGGAAGTACTCCTGTTCTGCGGGTCTATCCTGCAACCAGGGATACTCCGTATATTCTTTCCCTTTGACGATCAGCTTATACTCTTGGTCCTTAGATGCGAGTTGCTCGATGATGTCCAAAGCTCGATCGAACCGTTTGGACTGCGGAACAGACCCGACAAAGCCGATATTCTTCGGGTTAATCTCGCTTCTATAGGTGAGAAATCGGCCCATATCGAACGTATTGCCGATGACGAAGCTCTTAGACGTCGGAATACCATAGCGAACCTGCGCCCTGCGCATCCCTACCGGCGAGACGAAAATAAACGCATCAACATTTTTGAGGATTGCTTGGTCTAGAAACTTCGTTCTCAGTTCCTGGGCATGCACCCTCGTGATGAGTTTTTGTCCCGGAAGCTTATTCTGGCTGTACCACACCAGATTGCCCAGCGACCACTCACAAAAGATCACGTCAGCGCCATCGAGAAGACGTCGACTTTGTTGTTCATCATGGATGCTATGGCCACCCCATCGGTCAATTCGGACACGGTGGCCCGCCTTTTGGATACCATTCATGATCTCGATAAAGAACTTAAAATCGTGTCCAGCGATAAGGACGGTTTGCGAGCTCTCATCAGGACCAGCGAGGGAAACGTTCCTAGCAGAACTAGTAGTAACTGCTGTTTTCGTTGAGTCTACTTGCTCTTTTTTGTCTCTGACAATCTGCCATGCGAAAACGTCCTCGTCGTCGAGAGTAGGAGTTTCACCCTCTAAAATTTGCGCGTAAGTGTCGCGTTCGAAGAGAACAAGCCTACTGTTGATGGCTGCCGAACACGTGGCAACGGGGACAAATAGGTTTCCCGGCGACCAAGACACAGCCTGCTTTCCGACGGCCTTCCAATCGCCGAAGGTTAGGCCGTTGAGAAGGTCTTCCACATCGTTTCGGCTCAAGGTCCCGATGGAATTGGCCGCCTTAACGACATGTCGAATGTCGTACTCGCGCAATGCGTCCATCTTCGACTGTGCCGTGGGCGCTACAACGACTTGGCCAGCGACTTCTTGACCGTCGAATTCTTCGTCAAGCAAATACATGTCAGGACGTACTGACTGCTTCTCGAACTCGGGGATATCACTCGCCGAGCACTCCACGGCAAAGGGATGCAGCTTGGGAGCTCTTACGAGGAACCCAGCGACGCGCATCATGTACACCAAACGATGGGCGCACGTGTGGGCCTCGTAAACATGTCGCAAGGCCTTCCACAAATCCTTGTGCCGGGCTTCCTCGGACGATTTCCAGCGTTTCAAGACACTATTGGCTTCGTCGGGATTTTCAACGGTGGGGACTGTACCCGCGAAAGTTTCATCGACACCACGACCAGGCGAGCTAAGAACGCTTGACCCGGATGCAGTAATCTCCACAACTCGGCGCGAAAACATCGAGGGAGAATCCACAACAGAGTTCCCGTTGAGATGGATCGGGTGTGCTTTATAGGCCTGGCACATCTCGGGGTAGCTCAAACTCTGTCGAGCGTAGCGACGGAAGCGATCTGGAAGCCGATAGGGCGAATTCGGGTCGTTATGCACCCGCTCATAGATAGCCAGCCCGTACGGAGCTGATTCGTAGAAGAGAAAGTCAAGGCCCTGCTTTCGTGTGGCATATTTGTCGCCATAATACGTGCCACCGTAGGCAATGGTGTCTTCGCGTTCACGAGTGCTCGGCAACGGATTGTGCAGTATTGGTTGAGCTGCGAAAGGCGCCGACGCGACGGCCGAAATGCGGTTATCTGGTTCAGCGTTATAGTCGACAATCGTGCGCGCATCAGTAGTAAACACGTAGTCACACCGAGCAGCCGTACGCTTAAAGCGGTTGTAATGAACTGGATCTTCCTTATTCCAGAACATCACGGGAATGCCGTGTTCTTGGGCATGATCAATCAGGTTAGCAATTGGCGCGTGACTCGTGTCGTCGTAGTATCCGATGATGCCTTCCCACGCTTTGTCGTTACCCTGCCAGGCAGACTCAATGAAGACAGCATCAATGTCGTTGTGAGCGAACTGTTCCCGCCAGTCATCGGGCGTGACCCGAATCGCTGTCAGCTCGGGTAGGAACGTCTCGGAGGTAAACGTATCACCAATGAAGGCAACGGTGTAGGAATCCAACGGCCGTTCAGAAGAGCTCTTCGCTAGTTGCGATTGACTTCTCAAAAGCTCTTGGAGCGCAGACCAGTAGATCTCACCTGTCTGCTTCCACGTGCGGTTTTCTCTTACCCAGCGACGAGCGCGTACACCGAGCTGGTCTCTAAGTTCCGGGTTTCGGATGAGCCGGTGCAACTGTTCCTTCAGTTCAGGGACACTATCCTTCGCGAAGCTCAAAGCCCGTGATTTATCTTCGTCTGTACCGTAGAAAGCTCTGTGTGGCGAGACATCAGACAACACCACCGAACGCCCCACGGCCATAGCTTCCAAAGGCTTGAGCGGAGAAACAAGCTCAGTGACTGGCAACGATTTCCGGGCTAGCGGGAAAATGTCGATGCTCGACAGATAAGTCGGCATGTTGGCATTCGGTATGCCCTCGAGGTACCTGGTGCGAGGTTCTAAACCAGCCTCGGATACACGTTTCTTGAGTTCGGGCAGATAAGATCCACCACCAATGACCAAGAAGTTGAATTCATCTCCCTCTTCTTGAATAGCGGAGAGTGCGTCAACCACCAGATCAAGCCCTTCGTACTCGGTGACGCTACCGGCGAAGCCAACAACAGGCAGTTCAGGCTGGGAGAATCCGAGCTTCTTGAGCAGTTGGAGATCTTTACCTTGAGGAAAGAACTTATCGATATCCACCGAGTTTGCAGCAACGGAAATGTTGTCCCCGTTGACTCCACGTTCGACAAGATCGTCTTTCATTTCTTCTGTGATGACCACGACGTGGTCAGCCTCGCTGGCAACTTGAAACTCAAGCCGGCGGTCAAGTGCGTACTTTTCAGATCCGGCCCACGCTGGGTTCTTAGACGCCGCTGTGACTTCCCAGAAGCCTCTCATTTCGTAGACAAAGGGCACCCCGAGTCGGCGTGCAGCCATCAGGGCCGGAAGCGCAGTGAGGTAATTTGACGCTGACACAATCACCTCAGGCTTGTCGATCATGGCCTCGCGTACGTAAGCGTCTGCGCTGACTTGCAAGAAAACGCCAATGTCGCCTTCCCAGCTTTTGAGTCCGGGGTTGTGAACATAATGGACACCATTGATCTGTTGCTGATAGCGACGCTTTTCTTGAGGAACTTTAAAGCCTGTCGACGGGCGCCTATCCCACGGTTTACCAGGCAGTGGGGCGACAATGACGTCAGCGCCTTGCAACTGGAGCCCCTGTGCAATCCCCTGGGTTCTGGTCGTGTAGCCATTGCTATTGGACACGGGCGAAATGCCAACCGCATAGAGAATCCGATTCTGAACCGGCAAATAATTGCACGTATAGTGCTTCTGAGGTAGCTCGACAGGCTTGTCAAGTAACTTATGCAAGGACCGAACACGCTGAACAAATTTTTTCTCTCCATCGCCCAGCACGGCGCTTTCTGGAACACTGTCGAGGATACTGTTCGCTTCAGAGATGTTCCCTTGGACGTTCAAGACCTTATTTGCATAGGGCAATGCGTTCTTCACCGTAGGCTTTTTCTGAAACCGGTCTCTCAGGCTTTCCAGGGATTCTTTCGAGGAGAGATTGCTGGCTGCTGTCGGCAATACCCTTCCTCGGACATCACCTGCGCGCCGAACAGAGTTTCTCGTCAAGCGCACGACCTTTGCATTAAGGCGCCGGAGGAACATAACCATCACGAATGCCAAGAGCGCCAATAGCCAGAATAGAGCAACAACCAAGATTGCCAGGTCTATAAAAAATGCCAAGACAGTTGCAGCAACCGCCACCAAACCAAAGAAACCAACAACAAGCTGTTGCTTACGACTAAACCGTCTGAACAAACCAAGCATAATAACTTTTCAGCTCTCCACAATTATTTAGTACAGGTATATATCAGTCGTTACTTCGCGAGTCGCTGCGGAAAATTCCACTTGAAGGACGTCCGCTGGTTTATGAACACCATTCTTGGGAAAATACCAGCCCTGAATATCAGGGGTCTCTTCGCCTCGGCGTTGAACAATTTTGAGATCGCCTTCCGAACGTAATCTCAGGTGCCCAAGATTTTCGTTCGACGCGTTCTGGATGACCACGGTATCGCCCGATGGCCTGGCTCTGACATCGGGTCCGAAATGCCATAGCAACGTGTACTGATGGAGATCAGCAGACTCAATCGTATCGATAATCCGTACGTGGCGTTTGGCATCATTCGGCTGATCGTCTTGTGGTTGAACGGTCACTCTGCGACTATGCTTGACGCCCTCGTAGCGGTGGTTGAAGCCTTTGACGTCGAACATCCCCTGTTGCTCGACTTGCTGTAGCCCTACCTTGTCCATTTTTGTGGGGTCGATACGAGGTAGTCCTTCGCCATCCACGATAAGCGTATTGTGAGCGAAACTAGAGAAAGCATAAATAGTATACGGATCAGACATCTCGTACCCATTAGGGCCTGCTTCCCTGAGAATCTCGAGCCCTTTGTAGACGAGGTATACGCTCAGCTCATCGCTGTGTTTGTGGTAGTCGGAGTTATAAGCGGCTACGAAATGCAGATACAAAGAATCAAGATCTCGCCAGTCTTCACGAAATATTGCCACACCAGCTTCATCGGCAATGAACCGGTCGAAATCGGGCGGAGTGCCAAGTGCACCTTGGGTCAACGCATACCTATATGAGTCCGAGTTATAGACCCGACCATATCCTCTACCAAGAACCGGCCCAGGCGGGGTGTCGCTGACAGGCGCAAAGGAGCCCAAGGGGCTGATGGTTGCGATTGCGTATCTTTCAGAGGCTTTGAAGACTTCTCGTAAGGATTGTTCCGTCGTCGACGCTTGCTGGCCTTGTAATTGGTTGTATTCTTTCAGATGGCGACTCACGATGACGTGGTAGTCGGGGGACTGTTCCTTATGCACTCCTTCGGCCGTGTAACTGCTCTTGAAGTAGGCAGTCAATCGCCCGAACGCTAAATCATATAAACCTTCGTTGTCGTCAATGTAGCTACTGGCGAGCATCAAGGCGAGGTCCTGGAACATCCCGTGGTTCGTTCCGGCGCTATGGAATTCGTCTTGTACCAAAAGATCAACGCCTTCGCGAATAATGTCCTTCACGAAAGTCTGATCCGAGGCGCTGAGCAAAGGACCGTAGTCGTCCAGCAGACAGCACAACGCGATAGTTCGTTGAGCAGTGGACTCATCGTGGTACGACATTGGAATCCGGGAAGGAGGTAACCCCACTACGTCACGCCAGGTATGGAGTAGCCATATTAACTTTTCCGCAATAGCATCGTCTAAATCGATATGAAACGGGCGAAGATAATAATAAAAAAGCCAACCGTGCATTTGCCGAGCCAGACTACGGGTACGTCGGTGACGCCACACCTGACCATCCTCAAGTCGCAAGGTCTGTCGTGGTTGGATAGTCATCAGGTCACGGTCAACAAAACGCGAGCGCGCGTCGCGCATGGCGAGCATGTTGCGTTTCGGAAATAAATAGTCCAGTGTCATCTGTCACCCTTCTGTCGGTTCGGTCGCCAACGGAGGGTGCTTAACAACGGACTCAACGATGTCTTCGACCCCGTAAGATGCTTTCCAACCCAGTTCTTCGCGAATTTTATCGACGTTGGCAGTTACTGTCGCCGCGTCCCCATCGCGTGGAGGCGCGATCTGATACTCCAGGTCAACCCCTGGAACTCTCTGGAATGCATGGACGATATCCAGAACACTACTTCCGATACCTGTGCCTACGTTATATGTATAGACCCCTGTCGCATTCGGCTGGCCAAGTGCGTCAAGGGCGACAATATGTGCATCGACAAGATCTTCTATATGCACATAATCCCGAATGCAGGTGCCGTCAGGAGTGGGATAGGCATCTCCGTAGACTGAAACCACACCGTGGCTCGTCAGCATATTGCGGATAGCAGGCATGAGGTTCGTGGTGGTGGTGTCAGCAAGTTCTGAACTCGTCGCGCCAGCGACGTTGAAATAGCGTAAAGCCACGGCGGACAGCCCCCACGCCCGTTCCGCGTTGTGGAGAGATTGCTCGTTGATGAGCTTGGTCTGGCCATAGGAGTTGATGGGATGACAGGCAGTGTTTTCGAACACTTCCGACTCGCATGGTTGTCCATACACCGAAGCGGACGAAGAGAAAACGATCTTCTGAACGGCTGAGTCTCTCATAGCACTCAACAGATTGACGAGCCCACCGATATTATTTCGAAAATACATCTCGGGTTGCTCGACGGACTCGTTGACAGCCTTCTTCGCCGCAAAATGCACCACGGCGTCAATTTGATGGTCCGAAAGAATCTTGCTGAGCTGCTCAACAGCCTTATCGGCCGACAGATCGAGTTGATATAACGGCACATCCGAGGGCACGCGCCTCTGAAGCCCCGTGGAGAGGTCATCGACCACGGCAATATCGTAAGCTCCCAGCTCGAGAGCCCGGGAGACGAAATGGCCACCGATGTAGCCGGCCCCGCCCGTCACTAAAAGTCGCATTTCCCTCTCCTCGACTCCTTGTCCTCCATGCGGTCAAATATGGCTGTCTCTGCTGACGACATCTTATTCGCCAAAAACTTCGAGGAGGGCAACCGTCAACCTCTCTGGTTGCCCTCCCGCGTCCAAGGACGACATGCAGTTATTTATCGCGCCACTGCCCACGAGTATCAATCACATGCTTGCCCGACACGCGGTCACGCAGATCGGCGAAGACAGCGTGGTCAACAAGCAACAGGACAATATCGGCTGCTTCAACAGCGGCATCCACGCTTGCGAAGTCGACGTTGGGCAAACCCTGCAATTTCGCGGGAAGCTCGTTCACGTGGGGTTCTACCGCGAGGATCTTGGAGCTGGAAAGCTCGCGTGCCATTTGCTCAGTGATTCGCATGGCCGGCGACTCTCGCAGGTCATCGATATTGGGCTTAAAGGCAAGACCCAGCGCCGCAATGACAGGAGCTCGGCCAGTTTCTTTCTCAACGTCATAGGCTTCTGCCTTGACCTGCTTGATGACCCAATCTGGCTTCGCGTCATTAATTTCGCGAGCGTTGCGGATCAACTTCGCCGAATCCGGTGCAGCGGCGACAATGAACCAGGGGTCCACAGCAATGCAGTGCCCACCAACGCCAGGGCCGGGCTGAAGGATGTTAACCCGCGGGTGGTGGTTGGCCAGTTCAATGACTTCCCAGACGTTGATCCCCAGCTCGTCACAAATCACAGACAGCTCATTCGCGAAGGCAATGTTGACGTCACGGAAGGAGTTTTCGACCAGTTTGGACATCTCGGCCGTGCGCAAATCGGTCAAAAGTAGTTCTGCCTTGCAGAAGCTACGGTAAAGGTCGCGTGCGCGCTCAGCAGCGTGCGGTGTCGAGCCACCAACGATCCGGTCATTGGTCACCAGCTCGACCATGACCTTACCGGGCAGCACTCGTTCTGGGCAGTGAGCGAATTCCAGTGTGCCCTTGTCTTGAAGATCTGGACGGGCTTGATGAATCACATCCGCCAAGTGTTCGGTGGCCCCGGGAGGTGAGGTTGATTCCAGAATCACCAGCTCATCGCCCTGTAGCTGAGGAGCTATATTGCGACCTGCTACTTCAATATAGGAAAGGTCCGGGGTTTTGTCATCGTGGAACGGGGTGGGTACGGCCACGATGTAGGCATCAGCTTGCGGAGTCTCTGCCGAAGCTGACAGCAGGCCCTGATCAACGGCTCGCTTGACGTAGTCCTCGAGGTCTGGCTCAACGAACGGTACAGTTCCCGAGTTAATCGCCTGAATCGTTCTTTCATTGACGTCAACGCCAAAGACTTTCACACCGTTCTCGGCCAGAATTGCAGCCGTTGGAAGGCCAATGTAGCCAAGCCCCACGACGGCCACGGTCGAAATATTCGACATAGAATTATCCCTCGATTTCTTTCGGCACTTGGTTCAGTACAGCACCGCGGTCCGTGCGGGGGCACTGTACACCCCGGGGAAGTATACCCCAGGATTTTCAATGAGGTGACAACGCAACACCTACGGTACGTACCCCGTGAGCTTCTGATACAGCTCAGTGTAGCGACTTTCGTTGGACTTCCAGGTTCTTTCCTGCAACGCCCACGACCGTCCGGCATGACCGATAGTTTGTCGTAGCGTGGGGTTATCCAAGAGATCCGTCAGGACGCGCGCCCACTCAATGTCATGCTCTGGCGGGACCAACATACCGGTCACCCCGTGATGGACCAGTTCCGACAGAGCCGGAAGATCCGAGGCGACAACGGGCTTGCCACTGGCGGAAGCCTCAACCGATTTCATCGGAGTGACGGTCCTGGTGACGGACGAATCAATACGGGGCACGACGAACACGTCTAAGGCCTGGTGATACAGTATCGACTCTTCTCGTTGCACCCGGCCGGGTGCAATCAGTCGATCACTTAGTCCCAGCTCTTCGGCCAGACGGAGCAAGCTGGGGCGGGCGGTACCATCTCCGACAAGGAGCATCCGTAGCCGAGGCCTGCTCGGGGCCAGGTGAGCAACGGCACGCACGACAGTATCGAGTCCTTCGTACGGAACCAATGAACTGACCGTCCCCACAAGTTCCAGGTCACGCGGCAGCCCCAAGGCCTCGCGCGCTTCCTGAGTGGACCGGGGTTCCTTGAGGAACTCGCCCCCGATTGCATTTGGTGTCAGGACGATGTCTGCACTATCGCGATCGAATTCTTCGAGTTTGGCTCGCATTTGCTTCCCGAGTGTCACCACGCCGTCAGCGGCCAGCACAGATTCCTGTTCCCGCTGTGTAAACAACCGGTAATACTCAGACCGGTAGGCTTCCGCACCACGTGTTGACGCCCACGTATCGGCAAGTAACCCTCGGACTTCATACACCCATGGAATATCCAAAGCTTCTGCAACGGCACGCACGGCGTTAGCGTTATTCCAATGTGAGGTGGTGTGCAACAAAGCCGGCTTAACCTTGAGGGCATGAGTGAGCAACATCTCAGCATACTGTTGCTCACGTTTTTCAGCATCAGTGTGCAGGCGCCTTGGAATCAGCCGGTGGTAGTCGATGCCATCAAGATGATTGACGGCCGGGGCTGTCAGCCCTCCGGTCACCACAGGCCATCCCATGCGAGTTGCGGCGCTCACGTTCCATCCCCGAGATTGCAAGGCTCGCAAGATGGAGTGTGATCGTTGTGCATATCCCGAACCGGTATATGGCAACGAATTAGTCAGCACGTGGAGAATGGCACCTTGTTCGGGGTGATAGTCCGGCACCCTTGCTAGTTGGGGACGCTCTCCTTGGAAGGTTCTCAACTGTGACCGGTACCCTTTGCGCTTCCAGCCTTCTTTCCCCGAGGTTTTCAGCCCTTCGACAGCAGCGGTCATGTTGCCTTTATTCCACTGGATCCGTGACCGTGCGAGGCGGTAGCCCTTGCCTCCGGGGCGCACTCTGGCCAACCCCCATTCGGCCGCCTCGGTGTCTCCACTGCTGGTGAGCAGGTTGACCAGCTCGAGAACTTCACGGGAGCCTGCACGTGCTTCCACGGCTCTACACAATTCTTCTCGTAAGCTTTCGGAGTTCCCACGTATGGCTGCCCCCAGAGCCCCGACAACATCAAGTGGTCCGCCGTGGATCTTGGACGCAACGCTGGCGACAGGCTCAGAAATCGACGTCGGCAACCGTCGCGCTACTTGCAAGGCAAATAACGCAGGGTCTTGTCCGATATGGTCTCTTGCGGTTTGGGCCGCAAGCTGGAAATTGCGAAGAAGCTGAGGGGTTCTGTTCCATGATGGTGACGCATTGGCCGTGTTCGTTGCTAAAGAGCCCTTTCGTGCCTGGAGCAGGTGACCTAGCAGCGCAGAGAGCCGGGAGGCCTCGACATCGAGAGAAATGTTGTCGGCAGCCCACCGGTGGGATGCAATATTCTGAGCAGTAGAATCTGGGTTCTTCGCAAGCTCCAGCCAATAGGAGGCCAATTGGTCGGCAGTAAGCTCGCCGAGTGGCTGATGTCCGGCAACGCGCAGTGTCTGCGCTGCCTCTCCTTGTACCAAACCGGTGATATGTTTTCCCGTTGCCAGTAATTCGTAGAGTTTGGAAGGAACAGTGTGTCTGAAGCTCTGCCAATCTGGTCGAAGACTCACAACACATGTATCGGCCCATTGATAATGTTCGGTAGCGCGGTGCGACGGCACGGCGTCGTAAAGCTCCGCCGGTGACCCTAACGACCGGTTGGTTTTAATCAGAAGGTGTTTTTGAGTGCCCTGACCAACAAATCGCAACTGGATCCGGGAATTCTGGCGTTGTGCTAACGCGACTGCCTGCAACACTAGGGCAAGATTCTGCGATTCTCCATGATTTCCCAAATACAGGACGTGTAGCTCCCCTGGTTCGCGTGACCTCGACGGTAGCAGAGCCTCAGCTGAAACACTCACGCCATTTCGAATAGTGGCAACGTTTGTCATTCCGCGCTCTCGCAATGTCTGAGCAAATCCTTGAGTAACGGTGATGAGCAGGTCTGCCGATCGCTGAAGCCAGGTCACGACCTGTGACGCAGATTCGGAAACCACTTTTCCGCCAACATTCGCTTCGGTGAGAAGATCGGGCCATGCATCGCGCATCTCGACGACGAACGGTTTTTTCAGCAGTTTGGAGATAACGCGACCAGATACTAAATTCGGCAAGGCAGGTACGGTGGCAATCACGATGTCGACGTCGGAAAATCTTCGGGCCAAAGGAATAAACTCCGCGGCGTGTATCGTGCTCTCCAGCAGACGAGCCCACCGAGAGTGCTTCGTGCGGTGGGTCACCCCAGTTCGAATAATGCGTTCTCCTGCTGGTCCCAGTTCTTCACTCGGGTGATCAGCAACTCCCTGAGTCAGAACAGCTACCTCGCACCCAAAACCTCGTAAGAACTTGATGAAGTTCTGCCACCGTCGCTGTGGTGGAGTTTGCTCAGGCCAATACGAATGCGTGACGAGGAGAATTTTCACCGGCTCGGGATTGCTAGCAGTCATCAAACACATTCCATAGAGCATCGAATAGTTGCGGCGTGCGCGGGAACCAGGCGTCGAGTCACACTATCCCTGTACCCCGGATTCCACAGCAGACGGTTCTGGCGGGTTCGCTGGGGAAGTCGATTCTGGTTGGTTGCTACCGTCGGGATTTTGTTCTGCGTCGTATTCTTCTAAGAACTCATCCATGGTGCCAGAGCGTAACGCCTCTCGCATGCGATCAGTGGCGGCCTCGTCTTGTCGCACAATCGCTGCCCCGCCTGAGGTGATATCGGCGCCAGCATTCGGAATTGTGAACATCTTAATATCGGAGGAGCGAATGTTAGACATCGACAGCCCGTAGTTCAGCATAGTTTCGGCATCAAGGCCGTCGTCTACCGACAGATACGGGCTCAGGGTCGTAATGACATCGCTGAGTGTTCCTGGATTTGTCAAAACATCGCGTGCCAAGAGTTGATCCACCAGACCTTCGAGGAACAGCTGTTGGTTTTTTACACGCTGGTAATCACCATCGTTGAACGCGTGGCGTTCCCGTACAAACCGCAACGCATCGGTGCCGGAAACTTTGATTTTGCCCTCGGGGAAGAACGAGGGGTTTCGGATACCCGATGAAAATGCCTGTTCGTTGTCGACTTCCACACCGCCAAGCGCTTCGGTGACATCACGGAATCCTTCAAAGTCGATAATGGCAATGTGATCGATGTCCGAGCCGACGAGTCCTTCCACAGTGTCAACGACCAGAGGGAACCCCCCTTCTTCATATGCACCGTTGATCTTGCCCATGCCATACCCTGGGATCTCGACCCATAAGTCGCGCATGATGGACATCACATACACTTCTTCGTGACCATCCGGTATGTGCACAAACATGATCGTGTCTGTGCGCGCGCCATCTTCGCCGGCTTCTTTATCTTCCGGTCGTTGGTCACTACCCAGCAAGAGCAAATTCAGTTCGCCATCATCCATTACCGGTCGAGTGGTATCAATACCACTATCGATGGTCTGAGTTCGCTCATTGACGTTCGAAATAAGTGTACGCGCGTACACCGAAGTACTGGCGACGACGGAAACCACAATCAAAACCACAGCGACGATGACGGAGAAGATAATGCCATGAGGGCGGGTGGCGACTCGACTAACGCGCCGGGGCGCATAGATCCGAGAGGACTCAGCCATACGGCGTCCTTCCTTTCATCTCTGCTGTGGTAGTGCAACAGGTAAGCGTTAACAACAAGCCAGCAACGAGCCCGTGAAGTCTACGTGGAGTCTTCGCGATACCGTACGCTGATAACGTCATAGTGGGTAACAATCTACTCCGAGTATCGTATATCAGAAATCCGAATCTACCCATTTCCAAGTTACCGTTGCGTTGTGCGTGGCTTTCGTTGACACCTCGGACAGTAATACGAGGACCGATTCATGAACTTATCACGGCGAATAAGAGTGTCGTACCCTTCGGCTAGGCAACGACGACAATACGTGCCCTCCTGATGGTAGGCGTTTAACGAGCGATCAAAATACCCAGATTCGCCGTTGACGTTGACATAAAGAGCGTCGAAACTCGTTCCGCCTTCTTTCAGGGCCTGTTCCATAACCTTCTGTACACACTGATAAAGCGTTCGCACTTGTTTGCGGCTCAACCGGTTACATGGCCGGTTATAGTGTATTTTTGCCCGCCACAGCGCTTCATCCGCATAGATATTTCCGATACCGGAAACCAGGTTCTGATCCAGAAGCGCCCGTTTAATTGCGGTCTGCTTCTTGCTCAGCACCTGATAGATGTGGTCTACGTCAAAATGGTTATCCAAAGGGTCTCGTCCGATATGAGTCACCGTCGTCGGGATCAGCTCATCGGGCTCATCCGCGGTGGGAGCAAGTCGATCAAGATAGAGACCTCCGAAGATCCGTTGATCCACGAACCGTAACTCAGTCGGTGCCTGTCCGTGACCGGATGCACTGTCCAAGCGCAATCTGATGCGCAGATGGTGAGGAGCCGGTGCGCTGTGATGACTCAACAAGATCTGCCCGCTCATCCCCAGATGGACGACTAGCGCTGTCGGAGATTTCTGCTCGGTTGGGGAATGGTGTAACGGAATCCACAGATACTTGCCTCGCCGTTGAGGTTGCTCGAGCTCCGCCTGACGCAACGAGGTCACGAAGTCAATCGGACCTTGCCGGTGCCGTCGAACTGACCTTGGATCAAGCACCTCAACGTCAAGGACCTGTTGGTTCGTGATCCAGCGCGATAGCCCCCGCCGCACCACTTCAACTTCCGGAAGTTCAGGCATTCTGGGCAATGTCTTTCTGCAGGGCGTCGTATCCGTCCCACGCAGCCAGCCGTTCGGCCTCCTTTTTGCTACCGGCTTGGCCTACACCGTATTTTTTCTCGGCAACATAGAGTTCTGCGGTGAACTCTCGTGCGTGGTCGGGACCTCGCGAGCTGAGTCGATACTCGACGGGCGCCAAACTTGCCGAGTCGGCCTCCATCTGGACCAGAGTCTTCCAGTCGCGACCGATGCCCATCACGTAGTCGTCATCAAGAAGAGGAATGACATAACGGTGAACCAAACCTCGGGCAGCCTGGTGTCCTTCTTCCAGGTAAGTTGCTCCAATCAAGGCTTCCATGGTGTCCGCAAGGATGGAGTCCTTATCTGCGCCCCCGGTGCGAGTTTCACCTTCACCGAGCAAAATGTGTTGCCCAACCCCAATGCTTCGCCCAACTCGTGCTAAGGCCACCGTGGAGACAATCGATGATCTCTTTTTGGCAAGTTGTGACTCATCCTCATCAGGGAATGCACGGTAAAGATGATCGGTCACAATAATCTGCAGGACTGCGTCGCCGAGAAATTCTAGACGTTCGTTCGTCGGCAACCCACCCTTCTCAAAGGCATAAGAACGGTGGGTTAATGCAAGACGAAGCATCTCGGAGCCTAGGTGGACTCCGAGATGCTTCGTAAGATCTTCAGTCATCAAAGACTAAATATCGGCGACTTTGCGGCCCTTGTACTCGTAGAAGAGCGGGGTACCAGCAGAGTCGGTCACAACGTTAGCCTGGTGTGGCATACGGTAGGTTACTTTGCCGTTTTCAACGGTCTTAACAAGCTCAGGCGCCTGGGCCTTCCACTGCGAACGACGCATGCGGGTGTTGGCGCGAGACTTTTTTCCCTTAGGAACAGCCATGGTTATCTCTCTTCTGGTTCTTGGGTCTGGGTCTGGTTATCTATTGTAGCGTCAGCATCAGTTTGTTCCGCTGATGATAACGCCGCGAGTGCAGCCCACCGTGGGTCAAGCTGCTCATGGTGGTGATCCTCATCGACTTCGTCAAGACGTACGCCACATTGATCGCACAGGCCCTGACAGTCAGGTTTGCATACCGGTTTGAAAGGAAAAGCAGACAACACTGCGTCAATGACTGGTAGCTCAATATCAATCGCATCATTGACGATCAGACGTTGCTCTTCCGGATCAAGTTCCGGATCTGGCACGTACTGGTACAGCTCGCTAATGCTCACGTTCAGGTCCTGCGACAAAGGGTCCAGGCAACGTGAGCACTCACCACGAAGTTCCGCGTTGACGTCCCCGGAAACCAAAATTCCTTCGTGCAAGGAATCCATCCTGAGATCCAACTCGATCACAGAGCCCGGCTCTACTCGGGCTATAGGCGTTTCCATTCCCTCGGGTGCCACGACCTGTCGTTGAACCGGTTCAGAAGATCCAGCAACACCGTTGAGGTTCTTAACGTTCAAAACCCACGCAGAGTCAGAGGGCACGAAAGCACCAGCCACAGAATTCTTTTCTGGGTTCGCCATGCTTATCGGACCTCCTATCACCGTCTCATGGGTAAATCAGGACCCTCGTTACTGAGGACATCTCTTATTGGTAGCCATCTCAGAGCGATTCTTCCCCTGAAGAACAACCACCGAGCCAAACCTACAGAATACACCGTGAAATCTCGATACCAAAATTAGGCCATAAGCTTTAGAGCGGAGGAAAGCATCTGGTACGGCTTGGGTTCACGCAATAGACGGTGTCCTATGGCTTTTGCCGCTATTATGCCTTTCTTCTCTATTTTCCGTATGGCTTCCCGTCACATTGAAGGTACAATCGCTCATGCTCACCGAGTGAAACACACACCTTGAAGAAATACCGAATGAAACGGACCGCAAAATGAACTCCACGACCCAGCGCAACGCAATCTTATCTCGGGGGATGCCAGAACGCCGGTACCTCCCGGAACTACACGGCATCAGAGGTCTCGCTCTCGCTGGTGTGGTCCTCTTTCATCTCTTTGGGGCCGGCAGGATTTCCGGGGGCATTGATATCTTCCTTGCTGTTTCGGGGTTCCTCTCCACCGGAATGCTTTTGCGAGAAGCCACCGCCAAGGTGGGCGCATCAATCTCTGGAACTACTTCGGACGCTTATTCCGACGCATTTTCGTCCCTGCCGCATTGGTCGCCTTGATCACCCTTGGTGTGGGATTGTTGGTGATGCCGGCAACCGGTCATCGCCAATTGTGGGCTGAAGCTCGAGCCTCGCTACTTTATTTCGAAAATTTCGAGCTGATCAACTCCCAGCTGGCGTACGGAGCCGCCGGGCCCGAGACCTCCCCGTTTCAGCATTTCTGGTCGTTAGCCGTCCAAGGTCAGTTCTATCTCATCTGGCCTCTCATCACGGTCATCGCAGTCTTGGTAGCGCGAGCAATCAGGAGCTCGGCCCCACTCGTTCTCGCCATTATCTCGACGCTTATCTTCCTCGCATCGTTTACCTACGCCATCTACGTTGGGAGTTACAACCAAGCCGAGGCCTACCTGATGACTGAGACCAGAGCCTGGCAACTAGCCTTCGGGGCTCTCCTGGCCTTGTTCATCAGCACGTTGCGTTTGCCCCGCATGCTTCGGCCCGTTGGGAGTTGGGTGGGTGTCGCCCTGATCGTCTCCTGTGGGTTCGTCCTTGACGGTGCGCAACTGTTTCCTGGTCCGTGGGCTCTTTGGCCACTACTCGGGCTCGTTCTCGTTCTGATCTCCGCCGGACCTGACGGAGGCAACCACGACCCTTCGTACACGGCAACTCGACTATTGTCGTCCCGTCCCTTTGGCTGGGTCGCCGACCACGCCTATGCCCTCTACCTCTGGCACTGGCCACTACTGTTCTACTACCTGCAGATACGAGATCGCGAAGCTGTTGGGATACGAGGTGCCACCCTCATTCTCCTCGCGTCCTTATTCCTGGCAATGCTCACGCACCGGTTCGTGGAACGGCCCCTACAGCATCACGGCGGAAAACCACAGTCCCACGGCCTGTTGCGTAATAAGCCCACAGTGCTTACCGGTGCTGCCAGTCTCGTCACGCTGGCCGTATTGACCACCCAACTTGCACCATCCCGCGCCGACCTAGACCAAGCCTTCGGTGACCTCGACCCAGCTGTCTACCCCGGTGCCGCGGTCGTGTTTCAAGATGAGGAACCTCCCGAAGCAGACGTGTTTCCACAGCCCGAAGAGGCCGCGGACTACCGAGCCGCGTACCACTTCAGAAATTGCACGCAAAAAATGGGAGATAACCCAGGAACAGACGAGGTCCTTGTCTGCGACGACGAGGAAGCACCTGAGTCGCCGACTGCGACCGTGGTGCTGGCCGGAGGATCACACGCCGGGCACCTGGAAGACGCCTTTAAAGCCTTGGCCCGCAAATATGACTGGGAAGTTCTCATCGTCCTAAAACCAGCCTGCGTATTCAGCGGGTCTGCGAATCAACCGGGAGATATGTGCACCGCATGGAACAACAACTTCATCGGCTGGCTCACCAACAACGACGTTGACCTTGTCGTCGCCCCCGGAACCCGCCACGAGGCCGAGGAAGATCGGGAAAACATCCCTGACCGAGCTGAGGAGTGGTGGGAGCGAATGAGCGCAACGGATACGGAGCTTCTTTTGATTCGGGGGACACCACGTTCTGAACACGATATTCCATCTTGTTTGGCCGAAGGCGGAAGCTCTCATGAGTGTGGGCCCTCAGCCCTAGCACTGCGCCAACCGAACCCCCTGAACAGCATCGAACTACCTGACGGCGTTCAGCACATCGACCTCACAGATGCGGTGTGCCCCGCCATTCACGATGAATCGGCATCACGGTGCGACGCTGTTGTCGGGAATATTCTTGTGACTTTCGATGGCAGCCACCTCACTCGCCCTTTCTCCCAATCACTCGCACCCGTCATCGAAGAACGAATGCAAGACACCTTCCCTCACTTGCTCCGATAAAACGCTGAGCAGCGACGCTGATGAGGTTAGAATACTGGGTGGCTTTAAACCACCTTGCAGTACCAGTTCCGGAGCCGTATCGGCGATCTATACGAGGGCCTGCGGATCTACAAAACCCCAGCACGGCCATGTCCGATATCAATCAGCATCTCAATGGAGGGATGAGTTGAGCGAGAGCTACCAGAGTGTCAAAAACTTTATCCGAGCTCAGATTCTCGAACCGGGACTTTCTGTGAACACGCTGGAGAAAATCAATCCGGCACCGGACCAGATTGAAAATGAATTCATCTCATTGGGCTGGCGCTTCGAAGACATTCCCGGGGAAACCTCAAAGTTTCCCAAACGCCGCATTATGTCACCCAACGACCGCCTCAGGCTTCTGATGCGCAAATCGCTGGTGTACCGGCACCCCGAGAGTGTTAACGCCATCTGTCGCAGTAAAGATCTCACCCGACAGTATCTGGAGAATAACGGCGTTCAGGTCCCTCGCGGTCAAGCCTTCGATCATGACGAAATGCCTCGGGCCTGTGAGTTAATCCAGAGCGCATCTGGTCCCTTTGTGGTCAAACCCTCGGATGCCGCCGGCTCACATGGTGTGACCCTTGGAGTTGAGACACTGGAGCAACTCGAAAAAGCCTGGAATGAGGCTCTAACCCACGCACGTGAAGGCTCAAAGATCCTCGTCGAAGAATTCGTTGCAGGTATGGATGTGCGCGCCTACGTGACCGGAGATACTGTGGTGGCCGCCGCAGCACGGCTTCAGCCGTTCGTGGTCGGCGACGGGAAGTCCAACCTCGTCGAGCTCATAAAGGCGTCTCGACAGCGCTTGAAGAACCACGCCTATTGGAAGAGAAACCCTGCCACGGCACGGTGGAAATTCCTCGAGGCTCGTGGCTATCGCAAGACTTCCGTCCCGGCCCGAGACGAGATTGTCATCATCAATCCGTATATCGTGCTACGGTACGGGTCGAGCATTGTTGACATTACCGACATCATCCATCCAGGGATCAAGGAGATCGCTGTCAAAGCAGCACACAGCATTCCGGAGTTAGAGGTCGCCGGCATTGATCTCCTCGTGACAGACATCAACGACCCCACCACTGCCCGGGTACTCGAGGTCAACACCGCCCCGGGGCCCAGCATGCACAAGTTTGCGACTTACGGGAAGACTCGCGATGTCGAACTAGATGTCGTGGCCTACTTTCATTCCCAATTTCTGGACACCTTGGATCCCAAGGAACGGCGTCAGTTCGAGTCAAAATTGGCACGCAAGAAGCGCTATGCCTCGTTGAAGAAAAAGATCAGGGGCGGGGTCTCGCGTCTGCGTCGCGGACGTGACTCGCATTCGAAGCGCGGTCGCTAGGCAGTGGACTTATCAACTGCTTCGGTCGCGTCTTAGCGACCGAATTGTTCGGAGAGCCCCTGGGCGACAGCCTGGGGAACAAATTCGGAGATGTCTCCACCCAAACTGGCGATTTCCTTCACCAGCGTGGACGAGACATGCTGGTACCGGGCATCGGCAGGCAGGAACACAGTTTCCACCCCGGAAAGGTGACGGTTGAAGGTCGCCATCGGAGTTTCGTACTCCACATCCGTAGGGTTACGAATGCCCTTGACCAACGCATTCGCCCCTTGCTGGCGGCAGAACTCGGCGATCAGTCCGGTCTCCATCGGCACCACCGAGACACCGCTGAGTGATGAGACGGTTTGCTCAATCATGTCCAGACGTTGCTCGAGACTGAACAGGTACTTCTTCTGCGGGTTGGTGGATACCGCAATGACAACCTCGTCGAAGATGAAGGTTGCGCGCGCAATGATCTCGATATGGCCTTTATGGACTGGGTCAAAGGAGCCGGGGCATACTGCACGTTGCATATCTCGAACTTACTATGGATCTATGGACAACGCACAAGACCCAGCAGTCATCCCGCAATCCAGCGTCACCGAATTTCCTCCCGGCCCCTGGCAAGCCGTAGCTACCGGTGCCGGCTTACTCACCGACGGTGTACCGGCTCCCACGATCTTTGAGGAGATGACCACGGCCGCACGTGAGTATGAGGCGGTCAATCTGGGGCAAGGGTTCCCTGATCAAGACGGACCAGAATTTATCCGCGCCCGTGCCGGGGAGATCATCGCCGCAGGTAGCGCCACCTACCCCGGGGCTAACCAGTACGCTGCCGGTACCGGGTTCGAGTCATTACGGCAAGCGCTAGCTAACTATTACCGTCGCAGCACCGAGGTGGAGTGGGATCCTGCCTCAAATATTCTGGTGACCACCGGAGCGACGGAAGCTCTGGCCGCTAGCATTCTGGCCTTCGTGAACCCCGGAGACGAAGTCATCACCTTTGAGCCCTCCTATGACTCCTACGGCGCCATCATCGGTCTGGCGGGAGCCCGCGATGTTCCGGTTCCCCTGCACGCCCCCGATTTTCAGCCCAGCCCAGAGGCATTAAAACAGGCCATCACCGATGCGACACGGATGGTCATCCTCAATACGCCGCATAACCCGTCAGGTCGCTCAGTCGATGCCGACACGCTGGCGCAGATCGTGGCGATCTGTGCCCGGCACAATGTGTGGTTGCTCTCCGATGAGGTCTACGAAACGCTGATGTACACCGGTGAACACCGCTCGGCTGCTATCTACGCCCACGGTGCCCAGGGATACTCCAAAATCATCACCGTGTCGTCTGCAGGAAAAATGCTCTCGCTGACCGGCTGGAAGGTCGGGTGGCTGTTGGCCGATGCACCGGTGGTCTCCGCTATTCGTGCAGTCAAACAGTTTTTGACCTACTCCTCCGGTCCGGCATACCAAATGGCCGTTGCGGAGGCCCTGGATGCTCCGGACCGACTGGATCCCTTCCTCGCATCCCAACGCGCCGAATTTGGTGCCCAACGCGACCGATTGGTGACCGCGCTCCGCTCAGCTGGACTCGATCCGGTCGTACCGGATGCCGGCTATTTTGTGGTGGTCGATCTGGCTCCGCTGGGCGTCACCGATGCAGCCACCGCGGCCCGCGAGCTGGTCAAGGACCCGGGTATTGCTGGCATCCCGGTGTCGTCATTCTGTTCCACCGACAACGCGCTCAAGCGGTTCGGATCCTGGATGCGGCTGGCCTTCTGCAAGTCTCCAACGGTGATGGACCAGGCGCTACAGCGGCTCGAACGCCTGCCTGATGGCCGGTGACGTGGCGATAGTCTGATGGTCGATCGCTAGTCCCGGGGTACTTTTCGCACGTAAAACACCGCCGATTCTCCGTAGGTTCTGGTGTCGATGATCTCGGTGCCGGCCGGAAAGCGCGGGGTCTGCGAGCGCGCCGACCGTTCCAAGACCAGCAGTCCGTCGACCACCAGGGCCGGAAAAATCAGAGCCAGCACCTGATCGAGCTTCTCGCCTTCCATCGGGTACGGCGGGTCGGCTAGCGCCAGGTCAAAATCCCCGTGCGCATTCTTCTCCCCCGCCAGCCGGGTGGCTAGCGAGGGCAAGACTTTTTCCACGGTGGCCTGACGCACCGTGATGACCTTCCGGGACCCACCCAAGGCCCGGTTAACGGCTTGGGCATTGTCTCGTGCCACGGCGACAGCCTGGCGGTGGTTGTCAACCGAGATGACCTGTTGGGCTCCCCGGGAGGCAGCTTCCGCACCCAAGGCGCCTGAGCCAGCAAATAGGTCCAAGACCCGGGTGTTGTCCAACCAACCTTTGGTCTCCAACCAGGAGAACATCGCTTCTTTGGTCCGGGCGGCGCTGGGGCGGGTGTGGTCACCGGCCAGGGTTTTCAGACGCAACCCGCCGGCGGCCCCGGCAATAATTCGGTTCACAGGTGGCTCCTCCCCGGTGACGGTGGCTAGTTCTTGACCAGGTACGCCGATCCCTCGGCGTGCTCATCATCCCAGACGTCTACCGCGTGTGCCAAGGCCGGGTGGTGTTGCAGAGTGGGGTCACGCTCCAGGGTGGGGGCAATCCAGTTGTTAGCGGCCACGATCAAGTCCTCGTCACGGATCACCCGCAACACGCGCAGGCGAGAGGAGTAGCCGTGTTGGGTGGCTCCGAGCACATCGCCTTCGCCACGTTGTTCGACATCGGCCCGAGCGATCTCGAAACCGTCTTGGGTTGCGGCCAGCACCGCGAGCCGGTCCAGGGAGGGATGGTGATCCGGCAATCGGGTTGCCAAAAAACACCGGGCGGCAGCGCGACCGCGTCCCACCCGTCCGCGGAGTTGGTGCAGGGTGGAGAGTCCGAAGGACTCGGCATCAAGGATGGCCATGACCGTGGCGTTGGGAATGTCAACCCCGACTTCAATCACGGTAGTCGAGACCAGCACGTCAATCTCCCCGGCGACCAGCTGTTGCATCACCGCTCGCTGGGTGTCGGCGTCCTGTCGGCCGTGCACCATACCGAAGCGCACCTGCTGGCGGTCAAAGACCGAGACCTGCGGAAGCTTGTGCGCCATCTCGGTCACACTGGCCGCATATGCGGGGTCGGCCAGTTCCGTACTGGCTGGTTGCTCGGCGGGGTCCGGCGGATCGATTTTGGGGCAGACGATAAAGGCTTGATGTCCGGCAGCGACCTCTTCGGCGATAATTTCCCAGACTCTGCCAATAATCTGAGGGCCGTGGGCCATCCGTGCCACATGAGTTTCAACCGGTTGCCGGCCCGAGGGTAATCCGTGGAGCAACGTGATGTTCAGATCGCCGAAGACGGTCATCGCCACCGAGCGTGGGATGGGCGTGGCGGTCATGACCAGCATGTGGGCCCCGGGGTGGTCTTCACGCAGTGTCTCGCGCTGGTCTACTCCGAAGCGGTGTTGCTCATCGATGACAATCAGTCCCAGCTCAGCAAAGGAGACCTGGTCAGAAAACAGTGCGTGGGTGCCAATCACGATGCCGGCTTGGCCGGAGGCGATCTTGAGCAACGCCTGTTTTCTCTGCGCCGTCGTCATCGACCCGGTCAACAGGACAACTTCGGTAGCTGGGCCGGTGTAGGAGCTCAATTGCCCGGCGGTGGCCAGCGGGCCCAGCGTCGTCGTGATGGATTGATAGTGCTGGGTGGCCAACACCTCGGTTGGGGCCACCAGCACAGCTTGGGCTCCGGAGTCCACCACCTGGGCCATAGCCCGCAGAGCCACCAGGGTTTTACCCGAGCCGACTTCGCCTTGGAGCAGACGCGACATGGCGGTGGTGGAGTTCAGCTCGGCGGCTAGCTGGTCGCCGGCTTCGCGCTGTCCGGCAGTGAGGCTAAACGGCAGGTGCTCATCCAATGCGGTCCGGATTCCGTGCTCACGCACCGGGTAGGCGGTTGCCGTCCGGTCGGTGCCCAGCGCGGTCCGACGTTGGGCCAGCAGGGTTTGGAGGATGACCGCTTCTTGGAGCGCAAACCGGCGACGGGCGCGGTGAGCCTCGTCGATGGTCTCGGGCCGATGAATCATGGTGTAGGCCTCCCCCAGGTGGGGCAGGTTGCCTTGGGTCACCAGCAACTCGGCGGGAACGGGATCTTCGATGACATCCCAATTGATGGCGTCCAACACCATCTCGATGCAGGTGCGAATCGTCCAGGTCGGTAGCTTGGCCGTGGCGGGATAGACCGGCACCGGGGCTAAATCGGCGGCGGTGGGGGTCGCGTTGGCGGTGTCCGCATCCTCGTAGTCGGTCGACAGGATTGAGAATTCCGGGTTATTCAGGGTCAGCTGGTGGCGGTATAGGCTGGTTTTGCCGTGGAAGATAGCGTGCGCTCCAGCGCTGAGGCGTTTCAGAGCGTCCCAGCCATTGAAAAATGCCATCGACATCATCGAATCATCGGCTTGGTCGGTGACCACCACCTCGACAATGAAGCCTTTGCGCGAGCGCATGTGGCGTTTGGTCACCGACAGGACTTTGGCCACGACGGTGACGTGTTCCCCGACCGGCAACGAGGAAATGGGGGTCAGTTCACCACGTTCGATCCAGCGGCGCGGAAAGTAATCCAGCAGGGCCCCGGTGGTGGTAATGTTCAGTTCGGTCGCGATCCGGCCGGCGGTCTGGGGGCCCAGCAGTCGATCCAGTCCCAGGTGGAGCGGGTGGTTAATGCTGGTGGTCGTCATGGGTGTGACAGTGTTCGTCGTCGATCTCGTGCAGTGCGGTGATGGTGAGGTTTTCGGGCTCTCCCACTCTCCGGATGAGGTCCAGGGCCTGTTCCGATTCTGGGACGTGGACGTGTAGCCGCCAGCGCACGGTGCCGGCTTGGTCTTCGGACATGGTCATCGGCGACATGATCACCGAGTCGCCGATCTCATCCAGACCAAAGCGCAAGGTCGCTGCATCCAGGGGGGTTAGCTCCAGCGAGCACATCACTTCGAAGCCTTCCTCGACGTCCATGTCTTGGTGCACGTGTGGGTATTGCGGGTGGAAACCATTGAGCGAGTCTAAGATATCGGGGTCGAGGCGCTGGCCTCGCACGGAGGCGCGTAACGCGTCCAGGACCAGTAGCAGTCCCATTCCTCCGGCATCTACCACGTGAGCTTTGGTGAGTTCATGGAGCTGGTGCTCGGTCTCCACGGCCGATCGCCAGGCTGCCTCAACCACGCTGTTGACCACGACTTCCAGGGTTTTGCGAGAATGCCGGCGGTCCTCTTCGGCATAGTTCAGTTCCTGCAGACCGGTCTGTGCGGCCTGGGTGGCGGCCTCGAGGACCGAGAGCATGGTGCCTTCTTGAGGGTCCGATAACGCGGCCCACGCAGCGGTGCGGGCTCGTTGGAGGCCGGCAAGGAATAACGGTGCGCTCAGTCGGCTGGCACCGTCCAGAGGTGGGGCCATCGCATTGATAATCACCGCAATCAGCGTGCCAGAATTGCCGTGGGCATGATCCAAGGCGGCCCGTCCGGCCACGCCCAGACAGTCACCGACGGTCATGGTGGCTTGCTGGTCGTCGCTGAGGCTTTCCACATGGGCCATCAACGCTACCCGGGAGGCGGAGATGGTGGCATACATATTGGAGCCGGTATCCCCATCGGCGACGGGAAAAATATTAATGGCGTTCAGCCGATCACTGGCGTTACCCAGGGCTGATTCAGAGAGTTTGAGCCAGCGCAATACGTCACGGATGGCATGAGACGTCGTCTGCACCTGCGTGGTGAAACTCTCTGTGCTCATACCCTGATTCCGTTCGTGGTGACAACATCGCTGCTCAGCGCTGGTCATCGGCCCGGTCTTTCTCCGGCGATTCCATGCGTCTTTACCCTATCGATTCATGGGCCTAATTGCTATGCGACGACGTACCTTATTGATATTGAGCGCGTAGCTCAGGTCGTGCCTCACGTATCGTGAGCGCGAAGCCATAGTGTGAACGCATGGATAAGGACATTGTCTCGATGAGTGCTCGGATTGAAGTCACCAAG
>NZ_QHLP01000010.1:0-96683 GCF_003185985.1 Auritidibacter sp. NML100628 | reverse complement strand
GTACTGCACACGGGAGTGTGTGGGAGAGTAGGACACCGCCGGACAACCATTACACGGTCGGGGACGAACAGACCACCCTGGTGACAACGACGCCACCACCGCCCAGGCTCTGTTCGTCCCCGACCACCATTTAACCCACCAAACACCACCCAGCTCTTCCGCGGACTGTCGATCGGTTGCGACAGATCTGCTGCGCATTCGCTTCGTCGAAATGTTTCCGGTGGTACTTGGGACGGGACTTGTGCTCGGGCACGCGGTTTTCAATCTGATTTGCTATTATTTGTTTCGCTGGGTAGGTCTTGATTGTTGTGTGACCGTTCACGAGGTAGAGCTCGGGGTGTTGACGCTTTTCTGGCTGAGTATCCGTGCGTACCACGGACACTGTCTTGGGTAGGTTGACTGAAGGAAGGAACCACCATGAACTTCTTTGCTTTTCTCGTACTTGGACTCTTGGCCGGCATCATCGCCAGGATGATTCTGGGACGACAACATGGCTGGTTCGCCACTCTGATTGTGGGTGCACTTGGGGCCATGGTCGGTGGCTGGCTCGGTAACCTCATCTTTGGTGTCGGGGTGAACGAATTCTGGTCGCTGTCCTCGTGGGTGCTGGCCGTTGGAGGCGCGGTGATCGTTCTGGCGATCTATGGAGCCGTGTCGGGCCGGAACAAAGTACAACGCTAAACTAGCTACGTGACCAGCAGAAAGAGGCTGCCCCACTGCGGGCAGTGGAAAGACCTGGACCCCTTACTCTGCTACGGTATAGCGCGTTTGCGATTCCAGGTTTTTGTCATGGAGCAAGGCGTGATCAGCGTCGAAGAATTAGACGGTCGAGATCTCGAGCCCGGCGCGGAGATGTGGCGGTTGCAGGACGGTGACGTCCCGATCAGCACGCTACGTGTGCTTCGTGAAGGGCCACAACGTATTGCCATTGGTCGGGTTGCTACCCATCGTGATTATCGCGGTCAAGGACTGGCTGGAGCTCTGCTGCAAGCAGCCGTGGCTGCTTATCCGGAAGATCAGATTGAGTTGCACGCGCAGGCGCATTTAGAAAACTGGTACACGTCGTTGGGTTTCCGCAGAGAGGGCGAAGTTTTCATTGAAGCAGAGATTCCGCACGTGATGATGCGACGTGGCTGAATCAACACAACGTGTCCATGTGTGAGCTACGAGACGTCTTTTGGATATTTCCGGTTGTGGGTTTATGATAGGTACTCGTGGCTGAAAGGCCACGGACTCAACCCACCGGGGTGTGGCGCAGTTTGGTAGCGCGCGTCGTTCGGGACGACGAGGTCGCAGGTTCAAATCCTGTCACCCCGACCACCTTTGAGCCCTTCGTGCATGGCACGGAGGGCTTAGTTATTTCTCCGATACGCTATTTTAGTCCTGGCGGGACCCTGGCAACAGATAGCGGAGCTCATCGATCATCACCTCAGCGTCCATCGGCCGGTTGAAGAGTTTTTCGCCCGGCTCGAGGACCCAGCCAGACGCGAGGTTTGGTAACGTGACCGGGGCGAACCCGAGTTGGTCGAGCATACCGGCAACCAGCGTGGCTACCTGCGGGACATCGGTGGCAAGTGCTGAGGCACGTCGTGGAGTGGCAGTGAACCGATCGGCGGCATCCAGGTCCCAATGCGAAATATGATTTAATGCCTTAGCCACAGCCAGCGTGCTGGAGAAGTGCGCGGCAACAGCCTCGGAGGAGGAGAGCCCCTCAGATCGCAGTGCCTGCAGCCAGGCCGGCAATGGCTCCTCCTCCCACCGATTGGTGGCATCAACCAGCACCACTCCAGATAGGGTCTCCGGATCGACGTCGTCCAGATCTTCTTGGGGCACCATCAACACCACGAGGTCAACTTCGGCTGCAATCTCATCAGCCTCAACGGCACGAGCATGGGGAGCGTATTGGGCTAGATGGTACTTCAGAGCTCGCGGTGGCCGGGAAGCGGCAATATCAACCTCAAAACCGGCCTGGTGGGCGACCCGGGCCAGCGCGGTTCCGGCTCGACCTGCCCCAAGGATCCCGAAGCGAGTGACCGAGTCAGGACGAGACAATGTCATTATGCTGGACACCGAGTCCCTGAATGCGAGTTTCCACCTCATCACCGGGCACCAGCCACGGTCGGCGACCTTTGTCGTTCTTCATCGCCAGTGCGACGCCACCCGGAGTCCCGGTCAGGATCAAATCACCGGGTGACAGCGTAATAATCTCGGAGAGGTAGCTGATCAACTGTGCCGGGGTGAAGACCAGATCGCCCACGGAATCGTCTTGGCGCACCTCACCGTTGACCAGCGTGGTAATCCGGGCGTTGGGGTCAAACTCATCGGGGGTGACCAGCCAGGGGCCGATCGGGGTGGTAGCTTCAAAAATCTTGCCCTGTGTCCACTCCGAGGTGCGTCCCTGATAGCCACGCAATGAGAAATCATTGGAAATGGTGTAGCCGGCCACGTGATCTAGGGCCTGGTCTTCGGGGATGTTCCGACCCGGTGTCCCGATCACCACGCACAGTTCCCCTTCGTAGTCAAGCCGGTGGTCCACTGCGGGGATCGCAATGGATGCTTCTGCTGAGGTCAGTGTCTGGGAAAATTTCGTAAACACCGTGGGATAATCCGGAAGTTCCAGTCCTGTTTCCTTGATGTGGTTGCGGTAGTTCAGCCCAATGCAGAACACCTTTGCGGGGTAGGGGATCAGCGTGTCATAAGTAGCCTGACTGACATCGAGCAACTGGCGTGGATCCTTTGTCGTGGTCTCTAAGGCGCGTTCCGCCAGCTGCTGGCGGACCTCGGGCGGCTGAGTGACTAGCTGCCCCACATCTGTGAACTCGGGGATCTGGACTCCCAGAGTGGCGTGCTCGGTTCCCTGTGCGTCAGTTTCGGTTTCGGTAATCAAAGCGACGAAACTCGCACCGAGCTTATCGGTGGGCTCATCGGGGACACGGAAGGTCGCAAACTTCATATCCTCATACCACCACAGATTCCTTGACCACCACAATAGGCTTCCTCTCGTCTTCTGCCAGGTCAGAGCCTAGGGTGGTGGGTATGAGTAAGCAGGCCTCAATCATGCTGGGCACCATGGAATGGGACGACCCGGTGAGAGCGCGTGAGATCCTTTCCCGCTGGGTGCAAGCACACCAGCAACCGGGCTCTGCGGTGTTCGACCATCAGCTCTGGGTGGACACCGCGGATATTTATCGTCGGGGTCGTGCAGAGACAGCGCTGGGTTGGTTGTTGGTCGAACAACCCGAATGGCGCGAGCAGTTACAGGTGCAAACAAAAATTGGCGTCGTTGCCGGCACCGACGAAACCCCAACCTGCTATAACAACTCCGGCGACCACATCCGCGCCGGGCTGGAACGTTGCCTGCAACACCTCGGTGTGGACACCATTGACCGGGTGCTGATTCACCGTCCCGATCCACGGACTTCGTTGCGGGATACTGCTCTGGCCCTGGTCGGTGCACACCGACAGAAGATCACCCGGCAGGTGGGCGTTTCCAATTTTTCCGCGCCCCGGTTGGAGGCCTTCAACCAGGTGTTGGCCGAGGCTTCCCAGGGGACGTTAACGATTAGCGCTCACCAGGTGCAAGCCAGTCTGACCGTCCCCGACGTGCTGGGGGCAGTGGTGGACCCCAACCGGTACCCCGGCTGGATGGGAGTGATCGAACACCGCGACACGCTGGGCATTGAGATTCAGGCCTACTCGCCCTTGTCGGGTGGCGCGGTCTTTCAGCGGGCCGGTGGGGCCCGTATCGCCGAGGAGCTCTCCGCACGAATAGGAGCGGTGGCAACCGGATGGCTGATGGCCGCCGGGAGTGTGGCCTCAGCGATGAACTCATCAATAGCTGTGAACGGCGAGGTTGCCATAGGCGAGAATGGACATATGTACGAAACACTTGATTTACAGAGCGGGAACCTTCTGATCGGGCTGGGAGTCATCCTGGCGATTGCGGGGCTCGCCGTATCGGCTCATGCCGCCTGGCGGAAACGCCGTTACCGGGCTATCGACACCGGTAAGACCATGGCCTTTGAAGGCGCCGACGCCCGGGTGGAAGGTCCCGAGGGCCGGATCGATGCCCGCTTTGAAACCTGGGCGGGACTCGGGTTGGTGGTGATCGGCGCCGGGCTACTGATCTGGGGGCTGGTGACCAACGCGAATACCAACCGGGTCATCACCAACAACGTCACGACCAAATATCCCGAGGTCGTGGAAGTCGAACCCAATCGCTGGATCGGTTATGCCCTGGACGCCACGCTGGTCTATGAGGACGGTCGTGAAGAATCTGGAGTTCGGATCATCTTCGATGAGCACACCGGTGAACCCCATATCAGTGGCGAGACGGACGAGAATCAACAGTGAGGACACCTCGATGACAGCACCTACCGCTACCTACCGCGTGCAGCTGAGCGACCATTTCACCTTGGCCGATGCTGGCCAGCTGTGGGGATATTTGCGTCGGTTAGGAGTGACCGGACTATACCTGTCTCCGATATTGCAGGCCAACTCAGGGTCAGACCACGGCTACGACGTGGTGGACCCCACCTGCGTGGATGCTTCCCGCGGTGGTGCCCAGTCCCTGCAGGCGCTGGCCGAGCAGGTGCATGCCGACGGGGGACAGCTGATCATCGATGTAGTGCCCAACCACGTCGGGGTGGGGGTGCCAGCCGAAAACCCGTGGTGGTGGGATGTGCTCGCCCATGGCCCGACCTCGCGCTACGCGCGATTTTTCGACATTGACTGGGCGGCCGGCGACGACCGGCTGGTTATTCCGGTGCTCGGGGAGGGCACCGCACAAGACCCGGGCGCCGAACGCGACCGGCTGTGCGTGCGCGAAAGCACTGCGGAGGCCGGGGCCGGGGCAGACCAAGGCATAACAGATCTGCGGTTGTGCTACGACGACAATGAGTACCCATTGGCCGAAGACACCGACCTGTCGGGCCAACCCCCGCAGGACGACTCAGTTGCTTATGCCGCTTGGGTGCGGGGTATCCACGACCAGCAGCATTACCGGCTCGAGCCGTGGCGAGATGGCGAGTACGAGGTCAACTATCGACGGTTTTTTGCGATCAACGAGTTGGCCGCGCTGCGGATAGAAGATCCGATAGTCTTCCAAGAAGCCACGACAGAAATCCGTCGCTGGTTCGCCGACGGGGTGGCAGACGGGCTACGCCTGGACCACATCGACGGACTGGCCGATCCGGGGCAGTTTCTGCGTCAGCTCCGGGACCACATTGGCGACAACGCCTGGGTGGTGGCCGAAAAGATTCTGGAACCCGGAGAAGCACTACCTGAGAGCTTCCCCGTGCAGGGCACCTGTGGCTATGACACGTTGCAGGCACTGGACCGGGTACTCATCGACCCGCGCGGAACCCAGGTTTTAGCGGGTATGACCGCCAGCGAGGCAGCGGAAACACCCCGGCAGCACGATCCGGTCGAGCGGTACCGGGACCTGGTCTACCAGCTCAAACACCGGGCGGTGACACAGATGCTGACTCCGGACCTGCACGCGGTGGCCCGGCTGGTGGCCCCGGACCTGGGACGCGAGTCCGATGACCAGCAGTTATTGGTCGGATTGACCACGCTGATGTGTGCCTTCCCGGTGTACCGTAGCTATGTGCCACTCGGCGAGGAGTACCTGCATCAGGCCGCCGCGGTGGCGGTCGAGCGCGATCCCAGCGTCGCCGAGGTCGTTGGACAGCTGATGCCGGTCCTGGCCGACCCGCAACACCCCGGCGCGATCCGATTCCAGCAAACCACCTCGATGGCGATGGCCAAGGGAGTCGAAGACACCGCCTTCTATCGGTTCAGTCTGCTCAGCTCAGCCAATGAAGTCGGCGCAGACCCAGCCCAAATCGGCATCAGTGTCCAAGAATTTCACGACCAGGAACGCAACCGGCTGACCCGGTGGCCAGAAACGATGACGACCATCTCGACCCACGACACCAAACGCTCGGAAGACGTGCGCGCTCGCATCCACGTGCTCAGCGAGTGTGCCCAGCAGTGGGCCGAGACCTTCGCGCAACTGACGCGGATGATCACCGACCAGCTCCCACGGGTGGGGGACGATCTGGCGCTATGGAAAATCGTGGTAGAAACTGGATTCGGCGCTCAGCCACTGTCCAACGCTGGGCTGGAATATCAGCGGTGGGACGACTACGCGGTCAAAGCAGCCCGGGAGTCTGGGGCGATCACCTCCTGGACCGAGCAAGATCAGGAGTATGAACACCAGCTGGGCGAGGCCCTGGAATTGTTACTCGATGATGCCCACCCCGTCGGGGCGCTGTGGGAGCAGTTCACCAGCGAGCTGGTGCCGGCCGCGGTGTCGAATCAGCTCAGCCTGAAGCTCTTGCACCTGGTCTCGGTGGGTGTGCCCGATATTTATCAGGGCACCGAAATCGTGTTCCCGACTATGGTAGACCCGGATAATCGGTGCGCGGTGGATTTCGCCTACCGCGCCGATCTGCTCGATGAGTTGGACCGACGGGTCGAGGCGCTGGGTTCGCCCGGTCTGACCCCGCCGCCCGACCCAGCGCCCGGTGCCGGCATCGATCGAGCGGCCTGGGGCGAGTTCGCCGATCTGACGAAGTTGTGGATCACCACCCAGGTCTTGCACCTGCGTTCGGATTGTCCTGACTGGTTCACCGAATACATCCCGCTTGAGGTACATAGTGACCAGGCTGGGGACGACCACGTGATCGGCTGCATCCGTGGCCAAGCCATTGCGGTGGCAACCCGGTGGCCGCTGGGCCTGGAACGCCAGGGCGGATGGGACACCACGACCAGCATTGTGGTGCCGAAGGCAGAATGCGTCTACCTAGACCTGCTGACCGGTACCAGCTACCGCTCGGATGCTAACCGCCGCATCGAGGTGGCTGATGTACTCCACATTCTTCCGGTGGCCCTGCTTGCCCCACAGGACCTGGTGCACCAAGACGATCCGGACACAGCCGGTGACACAGAACAGGCAGGCTAGTCCCGTGATGAACAACGACTCGGCCTTTCACTTCCACTCTCCCCCGGCCAGCCGTCGCCGGTATGCGGTCTGGGCCCCCGAAGCTGAAGAAATCGAGCTGGTAATCGTCACCGAACCTGCCGGTGAGCTCGCTCAACGCACTGACGGGCTGGCCACCGCAGACACCTGGCCGGTGACTGCCCGCTACCGGTTGACCACCGATGATCAGGCCGGGGGCTGGTGGTGGTTGAATGAGAAACACCGGGGCGAGATCCCCAACGGGGCAGGGTACGGCTACGTGCTGGACGGGTCCGGGCCCTTCCCGGACCCGCGCTCGCGGTATCAACCCGACGGCGTGCACGGCCCCTCCCGGCCGGTACCACCGTTACCGTGCGCATCGTCGCAGACGGCACCCAGCCACCCAGCACGGTCCAATGAACTCGCCGAGATGGTGATTTACGAGCTACATCCCGGCACGTTCAGCCCCACCGGGGATTTTGCCGGGATCATCGAACGGCTGGACTATCTCGTCGAGCTAGGGGTTACCCACGTGGAACTCATGCCGGTGGCAGGATTCCCCGGTCGTTTCGGGTGGAGCTATGACGGCGTGAACTGGTTCGCTATTCAGGCCAGTTACGGCGGACCGGCCGAATACGCCCGGCTGGTCCAGGCGGCTCACGCCCGTGGGCTCGGAATCATTCAGGATGTGGTTTATAACCACTGGGGCCCCGAAGGACATTACCTCAATCAATTCGGCCCCTATCAACGCGCCGACGAGACCCGGTGGGGCGCCGGCCCCAATCTGGACGGTCCCGATTCCGACGAGGTCCGGACCTATATTCTCGATCAGGCCCGCATGCTCTTGCTGGACTACGAGGTCGACGGGTTCCGGTTGGACGCGGTGCATGCGCTGTCCGACACCCAAGCAGTCCACATCCTACAACAGTTGCGCGCGCTGACCGATGAGATTGGCGCCCAGACCGGGGTGAACCGGGTGCTGATCGCCGAATCCGACCTGAACGACCCGCGCATGATCGATGGGCTCGAGACCAACGGCCTGGGACCGCATGGGCAGTGGTCCGATGACTTCCACCACGCCGTCCACGTGGCCGCCACCGGGGAGACCCAGGGCTACTACGCTGATTTCGCCGACCCGAACGCGCTACCCAAAGCCATTGATCAAGGGTTTTTCCACGACGGGACCTATTCCAGTTTCCGCGGTCGCCACCACGGCCGAGCCCTGAACCATCACCGGCACCGGCCCAGCCAGCTGATCGTTTCCATCCAAAACCACGATCAGGTCGGCAACCGGGCCGCTGGCGATCGTCCGACCGCCAGCATCGAGTTATCCCGGGCCATGGGGCAAGCGGCCCTGATGCTACTCGCCCCGGGGACCCCAATGCTGTTCATGGGCGAAGAATTTGCCACCCGCACCCCGTTCCCCTTTTTTGTCGACTTCGCCGAACCCGAGCTGATCACCGGGGTCTCAACCGGGCGACGTCTCGAGTTTGCCGCCACCGGTTGGGACCCCGACACCGTGCACGAGCCCACGGCAACCGCCACCCGAGACCTGGCGGTCTTGGACTGGGACGAGCCAAACCGCGTGGGGCACCGGCAAGCTCTGGCCTTCTACCGCCGGCTGATTCAGCTTCGACGACAGCTCCCTGCCCTGCTGCGGACCGGTGAGTCCGAATCGCCCGAGGCGCTCGACTCGTTTGACTCGGTGCACACCACGGTGGACCCGGAGACCGGACTGATCCACCTGATCCGGACTGTTCCTACCGCACCAAGCCCCGCAGTGCCACGATTGCATCTGCTCCTCGCCTGGGGGCCCGACCCCGTCGAGGCTCGGATCTTACGTCGTGAGCAACGCCCACAGGATGTGCACCTACTGACCGGATTTGATCCGGTGCACGAGGTGGTCACCAACGACCTGGAGGCGCTAGTCGTTCCCAGACGGGCCCTGATACGTCCCGGGGCGGTGATGGTACTCGGTGTTGGGACGAGAAGCCTGTGAGCGGGAGACCGTATCTGCGGTGAGGGGATCATCGGGAGCACGCGGTGTCAGAATCTCCTGGAGATAAGACGTCACGGTCTCTTCAAGGCTGACCTGCTGTCCGGCCCGTTCGGAGAGATACCAGCGGTGCTCCAAAATCTCGTGCATGATTTCCGCCGGCTCCATCTTGCCAGCCAGTTCTGCCGGTAGGTGCTGAATGATCGGGTCGAAGACTTGCTGTAGCCACAGCTGAGCAGACAAGTGTTCATCGGTCTGCCAGTGTTGTTCTCTTCGGTAGTCGTCAATGGCCTGCAACAGTCGGCGAGCTTGATTTTCTTCCACGCTCAGCCCGGTCAATTGCAGTAGCCGACGGCGATGGTGGCCGGGATCGACGACTTTGGGGTTCAGCACCAGTTCACGACCACCGCGGGCGGGCGTGACATCGTATTCTTCAACATCAAAACCTAGCTCGTTGAGCCGACGGATGCGGTCTTGTAGGTGCATACGCTGATCGGTGGGCACCGCAAAGTCGGTGGTCAATTCATGCCACAGGTTGCGGTAACTGGCAGAGACCTGCTCCGCGGTGGCCACCGGGTCAACGGTTTCGGCCAACAAGCCACCGGCGATCAGATCCATGAGCTCGCCGGCAATATTGGTCCGAGCAATCTCCATATCGTGGGCGCGTTGCCCGGCCGAGACGTTCGTGCGTAGCTCCCCGGTCTCGGCGTCGACCAGATAGGCGGCGAACCCGCCGGCATCGCGACGAAACAGCACGTTCGACAGTGAAATATCGCCCCAATAAAATCCTTCGAGGTGTAGTTGGACGATCAGTACTGCTAGCGCGTCGATCACCCTGGTGAGGGTGTCGCGGGAGAGTTGCTGACTCAACACGGCCCGATACGGCAGAGAAAAAGGTAGATGTTGGGTGACCAACATAGCGGGGAGTGGTTCGTCTGCGGGATCCCGGCGGCCGGTAATCACCGCCAGGGGCACCACACAGGGGATATCGCGCCGGCCGAGCTGGCGTAATAATCCGTACTCAGCTTGGGCCTGTGCCGGTGTGGTTTCTTTCAGCGCTACCACTGCCGAGGGCAACCGGACGAATCGCACGACGTGTCGCGAAATACCACGGGGCAGTGCGGTGATCACCTGCTCGGGCCAATCCTCGAGGTTCTGGTGCAGGGGTAGGTCCAAGAGCTCGGCGCTGAGCGTGGGAGAGGAGTGTGTCGAGGAAATGCGGACCTGGTCATTGATGGGATGTGGAGCGGAATTCATTAGTACATGAGTGTGCCCCGAACTCCGGTTGCTGTCGAGTCCTGTGTAGCTGAGACACAAACTTTAAGATATTCAGATCCTTGGCACGATCACCGGTTATGCTATCCCAGGAGCCCGTGACCACCACGTTGTCGAGGATCAAAGATATGGCCAAAAACTCCAAGTCCGCAGGGGATGCGCGAACCAGAGCGCGCCAGATGCACGAAAAACAACTGAAAAAAGAAAAACGCAACGCCCAGATCACCACCTGGAGCATTGTTGGTGTGGTGGTTCTAGTCATTGCGGTGATCGCCGGGTTGCTTATATGGAACCAAAACCGTTCCATTCCTGAATCTGGTGAAGCCCCGACCATCGCCAATGAACACGGTGGTATTACCTTGGTGTCTACGACAGAATTCGCTGAGGGCGAGTCTCTCGGCGAAGTCAGCGCCAACGAGGTAGGCGAATCCAATATCACCGATGAACCCCCCGAAGAGGTGCCCGGCGGGGAAGAACGTGACCAGGATGAGCCCGCCCAGGTCATTATCTATGCCGACCCGGACTGCGTGCACTGTGCTGACTTCGAAATGGCCAATTCCGAGTTCATTAATGAGAAGCTAGACGCCGAAGAGATCACGGTCGAGTACCGCTTGGTTAACTACCTGGATAACCCCGGAACGAATAACTTCTCGTCTCGGGCTGCCAACACCGCGCTGTGCACCGCTGCAGAGCATCCCGAAAAGTTCAATGATGTGCTCACCGCATTATTCGAAACCTATAGCACCCATCAGGGCCAAGGCCTGTCCAACGATGAGCTGAAACAGCTGGCCAGCGATAACGGTGCTGACGTTTCAGACTGTATGTCGAATAACACCTACCGTCCGTTCGTGGACTACACCGCGGCGAAGGCTCGTGAAGGTGGTATTGCGGGAACTCCATCCATTTGGGTCAACGGCACGTTTACCACTCAGGATTCCTTCCAGGACGATGTGAATAACGCCATCGAGGACTAGGCACTCGAGGCATGAATGCAGCTGGGCGGCCCGAACCGGTTGGCATCTGCCACCGTTCGGGCCGCTCGCGTCTGCAAGATGAAATCGCCGACAAGTCTGCCGATCCGGTATGCTAGAGAAGTTGCCTGAGGGCTTTGCCTCCTTAGCTCAGTTGGCCAGAGCATCTGTCTTGTAAACAGAGGGTCGCCGGTTCGAATCCGGCAGGGGGCTCTGACGCCGAGGGCCCTGTATCCACTAGTGGATACTGGGCCCTCGGCGTTGAATTCGAGGAATAACCTGCACGCCGGTCACCTTCCGCCTGTGGCTGGCATCCTGGGATCGATTCCCAGACAGTCCTCAGGCATGGTCGGGGCTAACGATGCAGTGTGGTCACCGCGACGTCCGATTTCGCGTTGACTCATCTTCCTGCTAAAGTATGACCTCTGTACGGATCCTTAGCTCAGCTGGTTAGAGCGTTCGCTTCACACGCGAGAGGTCGCTGGTTCGAATCCAGTAGGATCCACGGCGAGTCCCTGTTTGCTCCGAGCAAGCGGGGATTTTTTCATGTCTAAGATGTAGATGATAGACAACGCGGAGAGTGATCTGTGTTGCACTCCGATTATTGTCATGTGTACATATTGCAATATCTTTATATGTCTGGTGGAATAGAAATATGGACAGCGAATCAGGCGTTGCCGAGGCGGCGAAATTGTTCAAAGTTCTCGGTAGCGTTCCCCGATTGGAACTGTTGCACGAGATTGGACATGAGCCTCGCACTGTTGGGGCGCTTGCGGAAGCGACAGGACTGTCGCAACCGCTGGTCTCCCAGCATCTGCGGACCCTTCGGCAGGCCAGTTTGGTGACCGCGGTCCGATCGGGCAAAGAAGTGATCTATCACTTGGCTGACCTTCACGTCAGTCACGTGATCGATGATGCGCTGGCCCACGTTCAAGAACCTGAGACAAGCGTTGACGCGCCAATAGAACCCACAGGCACCGATGAAAAGGAGTCGTCATGACCGAGCAAGATGTACACGCTGAGCACACCATTGAAGAGCACGAGCACGGCGAGGACTGCGGCCACGAAGCAGTTCAGCACGGTGATCACGTGGACTACATCCATGGGACCCACCGTCACGCGTTGCACGGTGACCACTACGACGAGCATGAGTCCGTCGCCGAGCACACCATTGAAGACCATGAGCACGGCGAGAACTGTGGCCACGAAGCAGTTCAGCACGGTGATCACGTGGACTATATTCACGATGGCCACCGTCACGCGCTACACGAGGATCACTACGATGAGCACTAAGCGCTGAGTTTTGGCTCTGGATGTTAGCTCAGTGGGGATGCCCGAATTGGGTAGCCCCACTGAGTTTTTTTAATCCCGGGCTAACGCGCAGCTCACGACGGAACAGCAACGTGCATCACTGTTCGTGTGCTTTGCCAATTCACGTCGCATAAAGCGCCTTACTGGATAGTAGAACGCGATGAGTCACTCTCACGACAACTGTCACGGACCAGCTCAACACGGCCTAAAATTTAGGGTGGGTTAAGGCTGAGAATCTCGGCATCAGAATGAACTTTTTGAGGAGGCAGTATGTCTAAAAATGTGCGTACCGAACGCGACGAAGACGTCACAGAAACCACCTCAACGGATCATTCTGAGGCCCCGACAGAACAGCCCAGCACAGATTCGGACGTCATTCCCGTCATTCGCCCGGCTGTGGTGGCACCCAACCCGGATGCGTCAGCGCCACAGACCGCACCGGTGTACGAAGAACCGGAACCGGTGGCTGATCATGACCCGGTGCCTACCTCGGTGCTGTCGTCTACCACCACGGACCTTCCCTCGGTTACTCCCCGAGACTCGGAGGACCAGTCCGAGCGCGGTGGCTCCTCGCCCGAGAAGACTAGTGAGGACCAACGTCATGAGTTTGATGAATGGCGGCGTCCCGCGACCGACCCTCAGCCGATAGTTCCAGCTGGCTATGCCTCGGAGACCGAGACGGAAGCCGAGCCTTCCCGTCGTCGTTTTCCCGGGCTACCGACCTGGAAACCCAATCTCGGCGGGCGCACCCGCGGGGGCGTGTTTCGGAAAAGCGCCACTGATACTGCTCCCAGTAACGCCGCAGAGGATCGTCACTCCTTCGTTGACTCGATCCCTACCCAAGCGCTCCAGCTCAATAACCGTCTTTTCCAGTCGCCCTATCAAGCCCGACGAGTTGCCAACGCTGGACGCGACTATCGTCAAGTCGCTGAAAATGCTGATGTTGGCAATACGTTGCAATTTGCGTTGCGTTTGGGTGAGACCATGTTCCGTTTCGGAGCTGGTGCGCTGGAGGTCGAAACCTCCATTATTGTGGTCACCCAAGCATTCGGCGTCCCCGACGCGGAAATCGACATCACCAACCAAGCGATCTCTCTGAACTACGTTCCCGCCGGGGAAACCCCCTTCACCTATCAGCGCGTGGTGCGTTCCTGGTCCTCGAACTACGCGGGGCTGTCCTTCCTCCACCAGCTGGTCACCCGGATTGCCAACGGCGACGCCACCCGAGACGAGGCCGAAGCAAAACTGGCCGAGATCCGTCACCAGTCCAAGACCTTCCCGGGCTGGGTTGCACTGCTGGCCACTGGACTATTCGGCACGTCGTTCGTGATGTTCATCGGCGGTAGTCCAATGGCCGGCTTGATGACGTTTTTCTCGATGATCATGACCATGACGGCCGTGGATCTGATGGGACGGATCCGCATGCCTGAAGTCTTTGCCACCATGACCGGTGGCGCGGTGGCTACCGGGGTGGCGCTGGCTTTGTACGCCTTCGATGTTTTCCAAGACCCCTCGGCGGTCATCGCCGGGTCGCTGATGATGCTCCTACCTGCGCTTCGCATCGTCTCGGCTGTGCAGGACGGTATTAACGGCTTCCCGATGACGGCTGCCGGACGTATGGTTTCATCCCTGCTCAGTTATATCGGTCTGGTGGCGGGCATTGTGGTCGCTGTGGCGATCTCGGACCTGATCGGAGTGCCACAAATCGACCTGACCCGGGTTCCGGACTATGAATACCCGGTATGGCTGCTGGCCTTATTCGTCCTGATGGCCGCTCTGTTTGCGGCCATGAGTGATCAGTCTTCGGTGCGACTGCTGTTGCCCACCGGCTTGGTCTCCGGCATCGGTTACTTGGCGTATGTGGCCGGAGAAAATCTCGGCCTGGGGCCCACGGTCACGCCCGCGTTCGCAGCAGTGGCTGTCGGTTTCCTAGCACGTATTGTCGCGCTCCGATTGGGCGCACCCCAGCTGGTGGTTGCCGTGCCGGCGATCATGTTCTTGCTACCCGGGCTGATGATCTTCCGCTCGATGTACCGGATCACCATCTCAGCTGAAACCGTCCCCTCGGGCTTGATTGGAATGTTTAACGCGATGGTGATCATTCTGGCTATGGCCTTCGGGTCGGTGCTCGGTGATACTCTGGCTCGGCCGCTGACCGGTCGACTCTCCGATAACGAGCGTCGCCGGATTGGTCGTCGTTAGTCGCAAAGACGACAGTGGTTCACCTACTGCGGAAGTTCCCAGTCAATCGGTTGGAGCCCGTGGGCGACCAAGAACTCATTGGTGCGGGAGAACGGTCTGGACCCAAAAAAGCCCCGTCGGGCCGAGAGGGGTGAGGGGTGCGGTGACTCAATGACCGCAGTGTTGGTGCCGCCGAGAATCAGGGGCTTGGTTTTGCGGGCATCAGCGCCCCACAGCAGAGCTACCAGCGGCGTTCCTCGAGCGACCAATGCTTCAATTGCCTGCTGAGTGATCTCCTCCCACCCCAGTCCGCGGTGTGACCCCGGCGATCCAGCGGTGACGGTCAGCACACGGTTGAGCATCAGCACGCCTTGATCGGCCCAATGAGTGAGATCGCCATGCTGCGACGGGGTGATGCCCAGGTCATCGTGTAATTCCTGAAAAATATTGGTCAGCGACCGTGCCAGGGGCCGGACGTTACGATGAAGAGAAAAACTCATCCCCATCGGATGCCCTGGAGTGGGATAGGGGTCCTGTCCCAGCACTAAGACCCGTACGCGATCAAAAGGCTGGCGAAACACCCGGAGAGTGTTGTCGGGTTCCGGCAAGACTTCCACATTCCGTGCGTTCAGGTCACCCAGCCGGTCAGCAATGAGCTGAAACTGTGTCGCACACGGTGCCAACGCCTGGGCCCAGCCAGGATCCAATGGATGACGCATCGGCGGTAACTGTGAGGCGGTAGCGGCTGAGTCACGGGCCGAGCCGGAGGCGCTGGAGGGTCTGGAGGAGTCTGCCGAAGGTGCAACCATAGTGCGAGCCTAACCGGTGAGAACCAGCCTGCTCTACTAGACTGGGCCACGATGACGAAGTTGGAACCGCTGAACGACCGTGAAAAAAAGGTGCTGGACTTGGAGCGCCGTTCTTTCCGGTACTCCGGAGCGAAGGACCGGGCCATTCAAGATGACTTGGGCATGACGCCCACCGGCTACTACCAGTTGCTGACACGGCTCGTTGACGACGAACGCGCCATCGCCGCCGACCCGATGTTGATCAACCGCATTCGCCAACGTCGTCGCACCGCCGACCGCGCCGACCGCCACCCACAGAGCACCACTAGATGAACAAGATGTCCAAGACAGAGTATGAGCCAGACCGGTTCTCTCACGTTCCGGAATACACCACCGAGCACGGGGCCCACCGGGCAGATTTCCGTGGCCCCGAATCCAGCGCCCACCTGATCTGGATCATTCTGGCCGCAGGGTTGGCGTTGGCCATTGGTGCTTTCAGTTTCATTTTGCTCCCTCAACTACGGTCGCAAATTTTCGCTGATGCTCCTGTGGTGGCAGGCCCCTCGCCCGAGGAGGATCCGGACGCTGTCTTGGAATCACCCACAGACGCCTCGGATGCTAGCAACGATGTTGGCTCGCCGGATCCCGCTGATTCCTCCGTCCCGGACGACGCTGAGACGGCTGTCGACGAGGACGCAACCGGTGCTGAGCCCTCTGCCACGGAAGAGACTCAGGAATCCGCGGAGGTTGACTATCAAGCTCCCGTCTCGGTATATAACTCGACCACCATTAACGGTCTCGCTGCCCAAACCGAAGCTGAGTTGACCCAAGCTGGGTTCAATGTTGTGACCGTCGGAGATTGGAATGGGGGCCCGGTGACCTCCAACATCGTCTACTTTGATGATCCAGCACTGCAAGCCACCGCCGAAGAAGTTGCCTCTCAGGTGGGTGGCCAAGCCCAGCAGAATGACACGGTCAGCGGTCTGACCGTAGTGGTCGTTCAGTAGGGCTCCTCTTGCGATGAACAGCCCCGGAACTCTACTTGCACTCGCCCGGGGGGAGTGCTAATAATGGAGTTAGCACTCTTAGGTTGTGACTGCCAAAGTTGCCCTAAGAAGTAGACGCCCTTCACTCCAGTGAGGTCGGGAGTAAACCGCCACCCGGTGGTTGCTCCTCACCGTCCGTCGCGGGCACTTGAGTGTGGGACTTCACCGAGAGATTCGTCCAGAAAGGACTTGTGCATTTCATGGCTAAGACCATTGCATTCGATGAAGAAGCACGCCGTGGCCTCGAAAAGGGTTTGAACACGCTGGCTGACGCCGTCAAAGTGACGCTCGGCCCGCGTGGTCGTAACGTCGTCCTGGAGAAATCCTGGGGCGCTCCGACCATTACCAACGACGGTGTGTCTATCGCTAAAGAAATTGATCTCGATGACCCCTATGAGAAGATCGGGGCCGAACTGGTCAAAGAGGTCGCGAAGAAGACTGACGATGTTGCCGGTGACGGTACTACCACTGCGACCGTGCTGGCTCAGTCCCTGGTGAAAGAGGGACTGCGCAACGTCGCTGCCGGGGCTGATCCCATCGCGATTCGTCGCGGTATCGACAAGGCCGTACAGGCTGTGACTGAGAAGCTGGTTGCTCGCTCCCACGAGGTCGAGACCAAGGAGCAGATCGCAGCGACCGCCTCTATTTCTGCTGCTGACCCACAGATCGGCGAACTGATTGCGGAAGCCCTAGATAAGGTCGGCAAGGAAGGTGTGGTGACCGTTGAAGAGTCCAACACCTTTGGCCTGGACCTGGAATTGACCGAAGGCATGCGCTTCGATAAGGGCTTCCTTTCCGGTTACTTCGTCACTGATACTGACCGTCAGGAAGCGGTTCTGGAAGATCCCTACATTCTGATCGTCAACTCCAAGATTTCCAACGCTCGCGACATGGTCGGTCTGCTGGAAAAGGTCATGCAGTCCGGCAAGCCGTTGCTGATTATCGCTGAAGACGTTGAAGGCGAAGCCCTGGCTACCCTGGTGGTCAACAAGATTCGTGGCACCTTCAAATCTGTGGCGGTCAAGGCTCCGGGCTTCGGTGACCGTCGTAAGGCGATGCTCAACGACATCGCTGTCCTCACTGGCGGGCAGGTCATCTCTGAAGAAGTCGGCCTGACCCTGGAGAACGCCACCGTTGACATGCTGGGTACCGCTCGGAAGGTGACCATCACCAAGGACGAGACCACCATTGTTGAAGGTGCTGGCGAGGCCGATGCGATCTCCGGCCGTGTGGCGCAGATCCGGGCTGAGATTGAGAACTCTGACTCGGACTACGACCGCGAAAAGCTTCAGGAACGTTTGGCTAAGCTGGCCGGCGGTGTGGCCGTGATCAAGGCCGGTGCTGCTACCGAAGTTGAGCTCAAGGAACGCAAGCACCGTATTGAAGACGCTGTGCGCAACGCTAAGGCTGCTGTTGATGAGGGCATCGTTGCCGGTGGTGGCGTGGCACTCATTCAGGCTGCTGCTGAAGCGTTCGCCGAGCTGAAGCTGGAGGGCGATGAAGCCACCGGTGCTCGGATCGTTCAGATCGCTGTGGAAGCGCCAGTGAAGCACATCGCCGAAAACGCTGGCCATGAGCCCGGCGTCGTGGTGGCTAAAGTCAAGTCCCTGCCTGCTGGTGAGGGCCTGAACGCTGCCACCGGTGAATACGAGAACCTGCTGGAAGCTGGCGTGAACGACCCGGTGAAGGTTACCCGCTCGGCTCTGCAGAACGCTGCTTCGATTGCTGGTCTGTTCCTGACCACCGAGGCTGTTATCGCCGACCAGCCGGAGCCGGCACCTGCCGGTGGCGATGCCGGCATGGACGGCATGGGCGGTATGGGCGGCATGATGTAACCACCCCACCCTCCCCCCCCCCGGGGGTGATGGACCTCTTGAGATCACAGCGGGGCGCGAACCGGATGGTTCGCGCCCCGCTGTGATCTGAGTCGAAGTCCGCTCTAACGAGCGGACTTTTTGGCTTGTTCTATCTTCTTGATCGCCTGCTTGCGGGCACGCTCAATACGCTTGACGTCGTCGAGCTGGCGGGCTGTTTTCGTCTCTGAGGCGGGATCCTTCTCGATGCCTTTCGGTCGTGGATAGATCTCGGCAATCAAATTCTTGCGGGCCTGACGCTCCCATCGCTTGATCGCGGTCGGGGTATTGAAAATCGGGTTTCTCGCCAGAATTCCGCGTAGCACTTTCTCCCGCCCGGTGGTGAAGTCGTCATCCGAAACCTTGGCGAAATCCCGACGAACCGCTTGTTGGTAGCGCTGATACGGGCCGGGGTTGCGACCTAAAACTTCCAGGTCGGCATCGCAAAGGATGCGACCAGCTGCGTCGTCGTTATGCGGGTCGTGGGTGAAAGTCAGGCGGACCAGACGGGAGACTTCAAGGATCTCGGGGCCGGGGACGCCGAGGGTCGGCAAGACACGTTCGGCCAGTCGGGCTGAATCCTCTTCATCTTGTCCGGGCGGAAGATGGGGGTCGGCCCGATAGACCGCGTCGTGGAACCAGGCCGCTAATTTTGCCGCGCGAGGAAACTCGCCCAGAGGTTCTCCGGCCCGCTCGAGAAGATCTATCCCTTTTAAAACCGACAGTAGGTGTGAGGGGTCATGGTAGTGCCGGTGCGGCTGCGACCACCGTTGATACAGATCGGTGAACACCGGGTCTCGATCCAGTTCGGATGTTTCTGGGAACAGTCGGTCGAAGCGACGGTGGAGGATTTTTTCGAGTTTGGAACTCCGCTCAGCGGCAGTGATGCGTAGCCCAGATTTCACCAAACGACGCACCAGCTCATGACCGGAGACTTCTTCGGCACCGGCTGCGACCAGATTGTCGTAGAGCTCGACCGGAACGTCGTAATGATCACCGTCAAAAGCCCTCGGATCGAGGTTATTCACCCGCGCAAACTCGTGTAGTTCCTCGAGAGACTCATCTGAGACCAGATGAGAAAACACGGTGCCGTAAGCCGGCCACCGCGCCGGGTCAATGAGAACGGTCATGGTCCCAGCTTACCCATTGTCAGCTGGATCCATGACCGCTACTCTCTGGTACTGGACTAAGATCAGAACATGAAGAACCTGGTGTTAACCACGGAACATTGAAGCATTTGAGGTTTCGGTATTCAGGTACTGGGTGGCTGCCTGTGACATCGCTTCACGAATGGAGGACAAGGATTCTTCCACTCGGGCTTGTACCGCGCGCCATTCGCTCAGTAGCGTCTGGAAGTTTTCTGAGGCCTGCCCTTTCCAGGTGCCCTCGAGCTGGCGCAGGTGGCTTTCCATGGTGTTGACTTCGGTTTGCAACCGTCCCACTGAGGTTTCTACCTGGCGGGATTTGGCCAATAGGTCGTCGGTGTCGATCTGAACAATAGCCATGTCGTCTCCTGGTCATTTCATAAGGATCGGGAATCTCCGGCGCCGGAGTGGGCCGGTGATTTCAGCCTAAGAAGTTCTCCCGAGGACACCGTGGCACCGCACGATTTTGTGGATAACAGATCTCACGTGGCGTTGTGACCTAAGAAGGTGTGGATGAGCCCGAACTGTCAGGCCCCGCGGGGGTCCTCAGACCGGTGATGCTGATCTGCACCTGCGTTCGTCTCGTCCATCTCGTCCTGATCCGTGGGCTCGTCGTCGGTAGCGTCATCGTCGTCACTATCATCCTCGACTGCCTCGTCACTGGGACGCCATGGCAAGCGAACCGACATCGTCGCGCCACCGCCTGGTGTCTCTTGCAGGCGAACGGACCCGTCGTGTTGGGAGACAATCCCGGCAACGATAGCCAGGCCCAGTCCGGTGCCCCCGGTTTGGCGATGTCGTGAGGAGTCAGCCCGATAGAAGCGTTCGAAGATCCGGGAGGCATCTTCTTCGGAAATGCCTGGGCCGTGGTCACGGATTTCGATGACGGAGTTGCGCTCTTCAGCGTTGCTCGCACCGGAACTTCCTGGCAGACCTGAGAGAACATCCACGGACCCCACAGCAATCTCCAAAGGAGTGCCGTCGGGCGTGTAACGTAGCGCGTTGGTAATCAGGTTTGAGATGACCTGCCGGAGCTTATTTTCGTCTCCAGTGGTCATTGCGGACTCGGGTTGATCGGTTTCGAGTCCCACCAGTTGGATAGTGCGATCCGGAGCTGAGGCTCGGGTGTCCAGCACGGCGTCACTGGCCAGAACCAGCAGATCGACCGGTTGCTGGTCACTGTCACGCAACTCGTCCAATCGAGCTAGGGTCAGAAGATCCTCCACCAGCTGGGTCATACGGGTGGCTTCGGATTCAATACGGCTCATGGCCGTTTTCACGTCATCGTCATTCGTGATCGCCCCGTGACGGTACAACTCAGAGAATCCTCGGATCGTCACCAGCGGGGTGCGCAACTCGTGCGAGGCGTCCTGGACGAAACGGCGCATTCGTGATTCGGAAGACTCTTTGGCATGGAAAGCGTTCTCAATGTGGGCCAGCATCGCGTTCAAGGACCGGGCCAATCGGCCAACCTCGGTATCCGGCGGGCCCGGAGGCACGCGTTGGGTTAAATCGCCAGCAGCAATCTTGGACGCGGTACGTTGCACTCTATTCAACGGCCGGAAAGACCGGGTGACGACCACGTAGGCAATGACGGTCGCCACCACGGTCGCGAGCAGTCCGATGCTGACCACCAAGGTGGTGACACGTTCCACCGACTCCTCAATCGGCGCCATGGGCAATGCCACCGCGACCGACCCGGACCCGGAATCCAATCGATAGACCTGGACACGCCAGGACTTACCTTCCTCATTGCGCCCGGGTACCGTAAATGGCGTGTTGCCTTGGGCGATGGCTTCCTCGGCGGTCATGGGCTCGATGGCTGGAGTATCGGAGCCTTCTGAGCGGATGGAGGCTACGACTTGGCCATCGTTGGTCCACGATTCCCCATAGAACCGCACAATAGATTGCTGAAAGTCGCCCAGATATTGGTCGGCTTGACCCAGCGAGGTCAAGCACACCGAGACATTGGAGCGGTTCGCGAAGAGATCTTCATCCATACTGCGAATCAGCTCGTGGCGGTACAGCGAGGCGGTCAGGACCGCGGTCACCATCACCGTAGCCAGCATCAGCAACGAGGTAATCACGGTCAGCTGGGTGCGCAAGGAAAAGCTACGCCAAGAGCGTGAGGCGTACTTCACTGGATTGCGCGTGCGCGGACCGTGATGCGGTCGCGGGGGCGGATACTGCGGAGGTTGCGGAATCGAAGCGGACGAGGTAGCGGACATAGCTGAGTGAGTGACAGCCCAGAATTAGCGTTTGCCGGCCGAGGTACGCAGAATGTAGCCCACACCGCGTTTGGTGTGGATCATTTTTTCTTCGTCGTCGGTGTCGATCTTGCGGCGCAGATAAGAAATATAAGACTCGACAATTGAGGCATCACCGTTGAAGTCGTACTCCCAGACATGGTCCAGAATCTGTGCCTTGGACAGCACGCGGTTGGGGTTTATCATCAAGTAGCGCAACAGCTTGAACTCTGTCGGTGACAGATCGATGGAGCGTCCAGCGCGTCGCACTTCGTGGGCGTCATCATCGAGTTCCAGATCGTCGACCCGCAGGATAGCCTCGTCATCTTCGGCCGGTGCGGTGCGACGCAATACGGCACGAATACGAGCGACCACCTCGTCGAGCGAGAACGGCTTGGTCACATAGTCATCGCCACCCACCGTAAGGCCGGTGATTTTGTCGCCGGTATCATCGCGGGCGGTGAGAAAGACGACCGGGAAGTGCATACCGTGAGAGCGCAACTTCCGGGTGACGGTAAAGCCATCCATATCGGGCAACATGACGTCGAGTACAGCCAGGTCAGGTTGTTCTTGTTCGGCAGCCTCCAGTGCTTCACGGCCGTTGGCGGCTGCGACAACCTCGAACCCTGCAAAACGCAGGGACGTTGACAGCAACTCACGAATATTCTGCTCATCGTCAACGACGAGCAACTTCGCCTCGGCAGGCTGAGCATTCATATTGGTCATGCTGTTAATTCTGGAATACTTAGCTGGAAGATGTCTGAGATGTTGCTGAGTAACGTCCCCGGCGCGGTCAGGGTAGGTGGTCTGGCAGATCGCCGGCATCCAGGATCCGATAGCTATAGCCTTGCTCACTCAAGAAGCGCTGCCGGGAGGCGGCATATTGTTGGTCGACGGTGTCGCGGCTGACGACCGTATAGAAGTACGCATTGCGTCCATCGGATTTGGGGCGCATGAGTCGACCTAAACGCTGTGCTTCTTCTTGGCGAGAGCCAAAGGCCCCCGAGACCTGGATGGCGACTGTTGCTTCGGGCAGGTCCAGGGAAAAGTTTGCAATTTTAGACACCACGAGCCGTTGCACTTGCCCGGCGCGGAAAGTATTAAAAAGCTTCTCCCGTTGAGCCACCGAGGTCGACCCGGTGATGACCTCAGCGTCGATGGCATCCCCGATGGCTTCGAGGTGATCCACGTACTGACCAATGACCAGTAGTTGCTCGTATCGGTGGAAGTCAACCAGCTCAGTAATGACCGGCATCTTGGACTCGGCGGTGGCAGCCCAACGATATTGATCGCCACGGTCACTGATGGCGTACCCCATCCGGTCCTCGGCTGAGAGAGTAACCCGAATTTCGGTGCAACTGGCCGGGGCGATCCAGCCTTGTGCCTCAAGGTCTTTCCACGGTGCGTCATAGCGTTTCGGGCCGATCAGCGAAAAAACCTCATCGGCGCGATTGTCTTCACGCACGAGAGTGGCGGTCAGTCCCAACCGGCGCCGAGCCTGCAGATCCGCGGTCATCCGGAAGATCGGAGCTGGCAAGAGGTGGACCTCGTCGTAGATGATCAGCCCCCAGTCGTGATCGTTGACCAGCTCAAGGTGCGGATAGATGCCACCACGGCGGGTGGTCAGCACCTGGTAGGTGGCGATGGTGACCGGGCGGATCTGTTTCTTCGATCCGGAATACTCACCCACATCAGTCTCGGTCAGGGTGGTGCGGGCCAGCAGTTCGGCTTTCCACTGTCGAGCCGAGACAGTATTGGTCACCAACACCAGGGCAATGGTACTGGAGGCAGCCAATGCGGCTGCCCCCACCAAGGTTTTTCCCGAGCCCGGAGGCATCACCACCACCCCGGAACCGGTCGCGAAGAAGTTGTCCACCGCCATCCGCTGGTAGTCGCGCAACTGCCAGGTTTCGTTCTCGGTGAGCTGGATCGGGAATGCGGTGCCCTCGACGTAACCGGCCTGGTCATCGGCCGGCCAGCCCAGCTGGACCAGGGCCTGTTTGAGCTCACCGCGGGCGGTGGAATGAACTACCACCGTGTAGCCATCTAACTGTGCACCCACCAGGTCCCGGGTGGTCTGAGCATGGAGCACTTCTTCCAGGACCGCGGCATCATCGCTACGCAACACGAGCCCGTGTTGGGGGTCAACGGTCAGAGCGAGTCGTCCATACCGCGACATCAGCTCGGCAATATCGATCAGCAGGTTCTGCGGTAGGGGATAGCGCGAATGGGTGAACAGCGTATCGATGACTTGCTCAGCGTCCACTCCCGCCGCCCGCGCATTCCACAAGCCCAGCGCGGTCATGCGATAGGTATGGACATGCTCGGGCGCGCGCTCGAGCTCGGCAAATTGGGCCAGGGCCCGCCGGGCGTCGTCGGCGGCAGGATGTTGGAGCTCGAGCAGAATACTGCGATCGGATTGGACGATGATCGCCCCGGTGGGTTCAGGCGCTGGTGAATTCATCTCACACTCCGTGCTTGCTGATCATAGTGCTGGATGGGGTACTGATTCCTCGGTGTCTGGGTCCTTTTCGGTCACATCGGATCGTCTGGGTCCACGTCGTTAGCCTCGGGTGGTTCGGCCGAAAGAATACGGAACAACGGGATTGGTGGCGTTGGATCCGACTGGCCCTGAGGTTCTGCCGTCTCCACGACCGCGCCGTGTCGGAGACGGGGACTGCGGAGGAAGTGTTGTTGTAAGTGACCAGACTGGTCGGTGTAGGTAACAAGCATCGGGATCCCACGTTCGGCGGCGAGACGAATCACCGACACGGACACGGCCTGCTCGGTATCGCGCGACAAGGGTGTCGTGGCGGAGGTCAGAGCAGAGTCGGTGTGGTCTGCGGTGTCTGCCTGGGTGAGGTACTCGGCGAGCTGATGCTGGTGCCGACGATCATCGGCGGTGCGGCACAGCCCGGCCTCGGCCAATTCGGCGTCGACGTACCGCGCCAGTTCGGCGTAGTCATCCAGCACCGTGTGCGTGGTCTGTCCCTCGGCGGTGCTGGAGCCGGATGATGCCTGCGGTGGTGGCACCGTCAGACCTAGCTCGGTGAGTGCGCGGTGGAGTTGGTGGGCGGTCAGGGAGCTGACCGCCACGGTGTCGGACAGGCGCTGGGCAGCCAGCCTGTCGGCGCGCGGGCTATTCAGTAAGACATCTAGTTCCTCGGGATAACGACACCGGATCCAGGACCCGGCGGATCCAAGGCGGATCCGCTGATAGTCGGTGGTGGTCTCGACGATCAACCGAGTCAGCGTTTCCGGGATAGGGTCCTCGGAAACCTGCTCGAGGAACTGCAAGAGCTCATGGTGGCTGGCCCCGGTGTCGAGTCCGGCACGTACGGTCTGTTCCTTGATGCGGTACACCGTGGCGTAGCCGGAGGATTCGACTTTCGCCCAGCGGGCCAAGATCACCGCCAGTTCAGGGCTGGGTGGGGCGGTGGTGATCAGCGTGTGGTCGGGGAGTATCCGAACGGTATCGGCGGTCTCGGGCAAGAGGTCTCGCAACGTAGCCAGGGCTTGTAGAAACCGGTCGTGGGCGATCAGTTGCCCGGGTTGGGTGAGCGCTCCGGCACAGAGCAGGCCCAGAGCCACCGCGTCGTCGATGACCTCGGCGATGGGCCGGGATAGGGGAGTGAAAGGATCCTCGCCGGCTAGCCAGCTCATTCGGGTGGCCAGGACCGGCAGAATGCGTCGGGGTGATCGCGTCGTCTGCGGGCTGGACAACTCAGCAGCGGCGCGGAAAAAGATCCGGCGCCACCGGCCTTGATCCTCCTGAGTAGCATCCGAAGACAACGCCCGGTCTGTGCGACGGGTCAGCGCTGGACCCGTGGACTGTAGCCAGCATCGAATCAGCCACACCCACCGTCGTTCGGGGGGCAGTCCCCTGAAACCGTGTCCCAACGGGGTGAGTGTCCACCGTGAGTGGTCGCGGTCTCGGGTGAGCAGGCATGCTGTTGCTGCCAGGTGCAGGAGAAAGTGTAGGCGGGACTCGCTGAGGCGGGCTTGGGCAGCGATCTCGGTCTGGAGAGCTCGGAAGCCCCGCACGGAGAGCCCCCCGGCTTTAACCTCGGGTAACCCTTCACGCACCATATCAGCGTCCAAAACGAGCTGAAGATGCTCCAGTAGCGTGCTGACCTCGGTCACGGTGGCGGTGGCCAGCTCGTCGGGGGAGATCTGTTGCAGCGGGGGTGTCACCGGGGTAGCACGAAACTCTCGATTGATCAGGGTGCCACCGGTCAGCGCCAAACCGTAGCGTGCTGGAAAGATGACCTGCTGTGTTCCGGCAGGAGTGCGGACCAGGCCGAGGTTTCGTAGGCGATGGATCAAGGCTGTCGCGGTGCGTTGTGATCGAACCGGGTGGATCCGGAGCCGGTAGAGCTCACTGACCAATTCTGCCTGATCCGCAGAGCCATCCGCTGGGTCGGACCCACTCTGCTCATCGAGCTCGGACAAAGTCGTAGCGCGAACCGTCCGGGCTTGAGTTAATAAGGAGCGGGCGGTGGCGGGTAGCTCGTTCAGTTCAGGGGCCGAGACCTCGGTAGCAAGGCCCGCTGGGTGGGGCCCGATGGCTTGGCGCACTTCCGCCGGCAACAACCAGTGCTTCTGGGCAGAGTCGTGCGAAGGGGGTTGCGCGAAGATCAACAAGACCGAGGACAACTCGTCGAGGACCTGGTCCACGTCCGGACTGGCTGAGTCGGGTACTGCGAGTAAGTGTCGTATAGTTGCGGAGTCAACGGTGCCAGCAGATGAGGATAAGGCAGAGGCACCCGAGAGATCGGTAGCCACCGCCAGGGCTTCGAGAACATCGCGTTGGCTACGGTTGAGTCCTGCAAGGCAACGGGTTAGCGACGAAATGCTCAGGCACCGTCGAGCTAGCTCTTCCAAATTCTCAGGTGGTGGGAGACTCCCTGTCGTGGCGAGATCGGGGCGGGACGTGAAGAGCTCGACAAGCTGGTTTTTGTCGCACCGGTGTAACCAGCCCTCAATTCGGCGGACCGGGGTAGTGGTTAGACTGCGTGAGAAGGTGTGCTCAGAAGGCATCCGCGCAGGCTACCTGGTGTACTCAGATTGCTCGGATTGCTTATGGGCTCTTCGAGAGGTCCGGTTCCGGCGGAGAACAATCATGCCGACCAGATATACCAAGACAAGAATAAACCCAATCGGGAACCCATACAGGCCCATAAAGAACAGGAAGGGCGGCTCGTGGATATCGGTGAAATACACCACCACGATCGCCACCAACGAGATAAAGGAGGCCACGACGAGCACGACCCCGATGCAGAGAATGATCGGAAGCCATAGCGGTGCTCGCACGGGCTTGGCGCGCTGCACGGAGGCATGCTGAACGGTGTGGGGACTCTCAGAGGAGGAGGGCATGTCGTCATTCTACGCCGGGGGCGATGAAGGCCCGAATGACGGGGCTCTTTTCAGCGGAATATTGCTGAAGCGGTTATCCTAGAGGTCAAGATTTGAGTTTCTTCCGCGAGCAAGGATGAAGAGAGAAGACCTATGCCAACTGGCAAAGTGAAGTTTTATGATGCCGAGAAGGGGTTCGGGTTCATTCGAACCGATGATGGTCAAGATATCCATCTGCCCTCCTCAGCTCTGCCTGCAGAGGTTAATAAGGTCCGAGCAGGGACCCGCGTCGAATTTGGCCTGGCCGAATCGCGACGGGGCCCGCAGGCACTGAGCGTGCAGTTTTTAGAAAAGACCCCGTCGGTGGTCAAAAATACCCGTCCGCATGCTCACGACATGGCCTCGGTGGTCGACGATCTGATTCGTCTGTTGGATCATGCCTCAACTGAATTGCGTAAAGGCAAGTACCCCTCCTCACACCAAGCCCAACGCATCGCGCAGGTGATGCGGAGAGTCGCCGATGATTTCGATGCCTAAGGTTGTTGCTGATGTGACCGTTAATCCTGAAGACGGTACAGCGTTCCCGGTTTTCGGTCCACCGCGGCGCCGGATTCGTCGTCCCCGCCACGATGAGTTGCTCATAGAGGCCGTGGAGGTTGCCCGTAGCGCTCTGCTGGAGATCACGCACCCGGCCGAGCTGGGGGATCATCTCAGCGCGGAGATGGACGACGAACGACTAGCTACCCACCGGTTCGTTGCTCAGCTGCCGGGTTATCGCGGGTGGAACTGGTTCGTTACCGTGGCTCGCGCGCCGCGGTCGAAGACAATCACGGTGTGCGAGCTGGGACTACTACCCGGTGAAGATGCCCTATTGGCTCCAGAGTGGGTTCCCTGGGAGCAACGTGCCTCCGAAGAAGAACGTATTCGGCTCAAGGCCATTGCCGACGGGGAAGACCCGCAACAGGCCCTGAAAGCAGCCGGATTCGAGCCTGAGGCTGGGGGCACCGACGCCGAGCACTCAGATTCTGCGGACAAGCCTCGTCAGGACATCGCGCAGGACATAGAGGCCTCTCAGAAGCAATCCGAGGCCAAGGAGAAAAAGAAGAAAAAGAACAACGCATAACTTCTTCTTCTCACACGGTCTTTTTACACCAGAGTGGGCGGTGGTTGCTGCATCCAATGCAGCAACCACCGCCCACTCTGGTAATAGTAGCGTTATCGGATTTGGTCGATCACGTAGTCAATGCACTGTAGTATCTGGGCTACGTCGGTTGGCTCGATGGCTACGAAGGTAGCGATGCGCAACTGGTTGCGCCCGAGTTTACGATACGGCTCAACATCGACGACACCATTGGCTCGCAGTATGGAGGCGATGTGACCCGCATCGATCTCATCGATGAAATCGATGGTGGCAATCACCTGAGAACGGTCCTCCGGTTCGGCCACAAAGGGGGTGGCTACGTCACTGGCTTCGGCCCAGTGATAAATCTGCTCCGCAGACTCACGGGTCCTGGCTGTGGTAAATTCGAGGCCACCGTTGGCATTCATCCACTTGACTTGCTCATTCATGGTGATCAAGGTGGCCAACGCGGGGGTGTTGTAGGTCTGGTGCTTGCGAGAGTTATCCACGGCGGTTTTGAGATTTAGGAAGTCAGGAATCCACCGCCCGGAGTGTGCGATTTCATCGACACGTGCCAATGCGGCCGGCGAGAACAGTGCGCACCACAGGCCTCCATCGGAGGCGAAGTTCTTTTGCGGGGAGAAGTAGTAGACATCGACGTTGGTGATGTCTACCGGCAACCCACCGGCGCCCGAGGTTGCATCGATGAGAATCAGAGCGTCATCGTCGGCGCCTTGGACGCGTTCTACCGGTACGCAAACCCCGGTTGATGTTTCGTTGTGGGGCCAGGCGTAAACATCGACTCCGGGCTCAGCCTGAGGAACGGGGCGAGAACCCGGCTGTGCTGAGATGACGGTGGAGTCCTCTAGGAAGGGTGCCTTCGTGGTTGCTTTGGCGAACTTGCCACCGAATTCTCCGAACTCGAGGTGCTGTGCTTTGGAACGGATGAGGCCAAAGGTGGCCATATCCCAGAAAGCTGTTGCGCCACCGAGACCCAAGATGACCTCGTAGTCATCCGGCGCTTGGAACAGCTCTTTCAAACCGGCCTGGAGTTCTGCCACGAGGTTCTTCACTGGTGCCTGGCGGTGAGATGTTCCCATAACTGACTGGGAAGCATCAACAATCGCTTGAATTTGTTCAGGGCGGACTTTAGAAGGTCCTGCGCCGAATCGACCATCTCGGGGTAGTAGTTCTGCAGGGATAGTGATGTTGTCCTGAGTTGACACGCAGACTCCTATAAAAGATTGGCAGGCGTACACAGCTGGGCAACATTATCTTTTCATTCTTCTGCGCTTCATGCACCTCAACACCACGAAATGTTCAGATTATTGTGAGTTACTACATATAAAGGGAACACACTTTGGTCACTCGTTCTGATAGCTAGTATGGAAGGCGACATTGCGTGACCTCCCAGAGAGGGGCTCGGGGCGAGAACGCGTCAGGATGAGGGGTTAAGAGAAAAATGTCGGAGCTCATCGACACCACGGAGATGTATCTTCGGACCATCTACGAATTGCAGGAAGAAGAAATCGCGCCACTGCGAGCACGCATTGCTGAACGCCTTGAGCACTCTGGCCCGACCGTGTCTCAGACCATTAATCGGATGGAACGGGATGGACTGGTGGATCTTGGTGCGGACCGTAGAATCCGGCTGACTGACAAGGGATTGGCTATTGCCGCAAAGGTGATGCGTAAGCATCGCCTGGCTGAACGGTTGCTCTCTGATGTGATTGGACTTGAATGGCCCCAGGTTCATAACGAAGCGTGTCGGTGGGAGCACGTGATGAGTGATGAGGTGGAAGCTAAACTCCTCAACTTGCTACCTGAGGTCTCGACCTCTCCTTTTGGAATCCGGATCCCCTATGTCTCGGAGCTTGAGGGAGGTTCGGGTCATGAAGGCCCAGAAAACTATCCGGGGCAGCGACTGACGGATCTGCTTCGTTCGCACCGGACATTTCGCCTCTTGGTCATCACCGAAGCCATTCAAACCGATCACGGTTTGCTCAACCACTTCATGGCGGCCGGCATCGTCGTGGGCTCAGTATTCACCGCTGAACTTGATGACGGATATATCGACATCCAGGTGATTACTCCGGGCCAAGCTGTCACCGGTGCGACAGGGTACAGTCGCGAAGGTTTGGAAATCGTCGAAGAACTTGGGCAACACCTCAGAGTCGAGCCCGTGGATTCTGTTTCCTAAACCCCAGTTGCCCTCAGGCAACTTCGCAGTTCCACCCGCTCGATGATCATTAGGATCTCGAGCGGGTTTTGGGTTTATGTAGCGTTGATACGCGCACAGTGACAAAGATCTCGATAGTCAGATGTCAGTCAGCGCGTTAGGGAGCTCAGCCCAGGAAATCGCGCGCTGAAATCGCGCTCTTGGGCGTTATATCGCCGATGATTCAGAGGTTTTGCACAGGTATCCCGATCCCTTGACGATAAAAAGTCACAGAAAATAACGACCATAGATCCGCATGATCATGCGGATCTTGGCCCAGATTCTAGGCCTGTCCACAGTTTATCGTTATCTCAGCGTGACTTTTATAAAGGATTGATATACGCTGTACGAGGTACCGGAGACAACCGGTGTCCCTCGAAGGTCTAGCACCTTGAGCCCCGTGGCCTTTGGGGACAATGCAGTCGTAACTATTCATCATGACGGGGCAGAGCTTAAAAGCTCCGGATACTACGTGAGAGAGGTTCTCAAGTGTCGAAGCGTTCCACCGCCCGCCACCGCGCTACCCCTGCAAAGGGAGCTACCTTAGCCGCTTTGTCTCAGTCTGTGACGCAGAATGCTGGTAGCTTTGGTCGTCAAGCCGCTATTGTTGCTACCGCATCCGGCCTGGCTTTGACTTTCGTTCCGCAGGCAGAGGCCGCGCAGGCTTCCACCGCCCGCGAAACCTCGGTCCTGCCAGCCACCGGCGCTGACCTGGAACGTGCTTCTCAGAACGAGACCGTTACTGTTGACTCTGACGCTGAAATTGATCTTGGTCGCGTCCAAGTCACCTCCACACCGGCTCCAGAACCTGAAGTAGAAGAAGAAAACGACACCGAAGACGACACTGACTTCTCTGCTGTGACGTCCGCTGAGCAGTTTGACAGCTACAGCGACGACGAACAGGACACCCCCTCGTCCGAGACCTCCTCTTCTTCTGAATCCGAAGATAACGATGTCGAGACTGCTAGCGCAGAAACTCCTGAAGCACCGGAGAACGCAGCTTCTGGTGCTATGGGCCAGGTTGTCTCGGCTGCTTACTCCGGCATCGGGACCCCCTACGTCTGGGGCGGTAAGACCCCGGCCGGCTGGGACTGCTCGGGCTTCACGTCCTGGGCATACGCTCAGGCTGGTATCAGCATTCCCTCCTCGACCTCTGCCATCCTGGGCTCCGGCAAGTTCGTCCGCACCTCCAGCCCGCAGCCTGGCGACCTGGTTTTCCAGAACGGTGGTGGCCACGTGGGCATCTACGTTGGCAACGGCCAGATGATCGGCGCCCAGAATCCTTCCGTGGGCACTCTGCTCCACAGTGTGGACCGTAATCCGTTGATGGGCTACTACACCTACGTTGGCTAAGACCAACATTCTGCGTCTCGGATAAACTCCGAGCCTTTGACGACTGCAACATCAGGGCTTCCTCCACTCGGAGGAGGCCCTGATGTATTTCTATCCCGGGCGTACTGACAAAGGAGTCACGGTGTCACACATCCCACCCGTAGCCCACCAGTTCTCTCCGCAATGGGCCCACGCTCTGCTGCAGGCGTTAGAAATTGACCCCCGCATCGAGATCAATTCCGCGCAACTACATCAGATCAGCTGTGAACAACACTTACAGACCGCACCGGAGCATCTCACCTTGGGTTTCATTGCCGGCTATGCTGCCGGATTGGCTGAAGGTAGCCGACAAGCTGAGTTTCCCCAAACTCACCGTGCCAGCTTGCGCTATATTGCCAGGGTGCTACCCGAGATTCTGGCTACTGGCTCTCACAACGAGGGCGGGACGCGCTCATGAGCATGGACCGCGCTGCGCATTTGACCATGTTCCGGTTGCAACGCCACGCCGGACAATCGCACCCGGGGTTGCGCCCCGGCACGATCGCTCGATGCTTCAGATTCCTGGGTCGCTATCAACTACGAGTGCTTAGCTACGTGGCGGTGTCCATCTTGGGGGCGGCATTGACGATCGTCTCTCCCATCTTGGCCGGACGTGTGGTAGACGCTATCGTCGAAGGTCACAGCACCGAGGACGTAGGAACCGTGATCCGCCTGGCGCTACTCATCGCCGCGGTAGCGGTCGCCGAGGCCATACTTGCCGTACTCTCCCGCTGGCAATCTGCCTCGTTGGGCGAACGGGTCATTTTCGACTTACGTACCCAGGTTTTTGATCACATCCAGACCATGTCGGTCGCCTTTTTCACCCGGGCTCGGACCGGTTCACTGGTTTCGCGGGTCAATAACGATGTCTTAGGCGCGCAAACCGGTATTGCCCGAACCTTTCCAACCGTGGTGATGAATGTCGTCACCCTGATTTTGACCCTAATCGTTATGCTGACCACCTCGTGGCAGATCACAGTACTGGCTCTGGTTCTTTTGCCCATCTTCTTACTGCCGGCACGCGCACTGGGGAACCGACTGGCAGCACTGACCCGGGCGCGAGCCGATCACCAAGCTGCCATGGGATCACACATGACCGAGGACTTCTCCGCGGCAGGCTCCACCTTGATTAAGCTCTTCGGCGACGCCGAGAAGCAATCGGCGCGCTTTCGCAGCCGCGCTGATCGAGTCCGTGGCTCAGGGGTGGAGATCTCGATCTGGCAGTCGGTGTTTACCACACTGCTCACTCTGGTTTCCGCACTGGCGTTGGCCGCCGTCTATGGCATCGGTGGGTGGCAGGCTATCGTCGGTGATCTCAATGCCGGCGAGGTCGTCACCATGGCGTTGCTACTGACTCGGCTCTACACGCCGCTGACCGGCCTGGCCACTGCCCGGGTGGAGCTTATGAGCGCACTGGTGAGCTTTGACCGGATCTTTGAGATTCTCGACCTCACCCCCTACGTGCTCGATCCGGAACACCCCAGAACAATCCCGGCCGGTCCAATACAGGTCGTCGTAAAAGACGTGGACTTTTGGTACCCCCGGGCCTCGGATGTGTCTTTGGCTTCTCTGGAAGATGTTGCCCAGCTCCATGATGAAACCCCGCACCAGGTGTTGCACCAGATTAGTTTCGAGCTCAAACCGGGAGAGACCGTGGCGTTGGTGGGCTCGTCCGGAGCCGGCAAATCCACTATCGCTTCCCTGCTGGGCCGGCTTTACGACCCGGTTGCCGGGTCCATCACCTTCAACGGCATGGACCTGCGGGATACTTCACAGGCCCAGGTCCATTCCCGGATGGGAATGGTGACTCAGGATGCACACTTACTCCACGACACCATCCGCAGGAATCTCACCCTCGATGTGCACGAGTCCACCGACGAGCAACTACTCGACGTGCTCGAACGGGCCCAACTAGGCCAGCTGATGTCCCAGCTACCTCATGGGATCGACACTGTGGTGGGCGACCGAGGGTACCGACTCTCCGGTGGCCAACGGCAACGCCTGGCCATCGCACGGGTACTACTGGCCCAACCCGATCTGGTGGTGTTGGATGAAGCCACCGCCTCGCTGGATTCCACGTCCGAACAAGCTGTCCACGCTGCCTTGGATGAAGTGCTGACCGGTCGGAGCGCGGTGGTGATCGCCCACCGGCTGTCCACCGTGGTTTCGGCTCACCACATTCTGGTGGTCGAAGATGGCCACATTATTGAGCGCGGAACCCATTCCCAGCTAGTGTCAGCCCACGGACGATACGCTGAGTTATATCGAACTCAATTTGCCACCGACGACTAGTCACAGAAAGCGGTGAGATAGATGCCACGTTTCGCCGATCTCGATGCTATTACCGAAGAACAACTACGCGCTACCGGCGCCACCAAATGGGTGCACCCCGATCGCGCCATTGGTGCCTTTATGGCAGAAATGGACTTCGGCACCGCCCCCGAAATTACCGCTTCGTTGGTTCGCGAGGTGCAACGCGGTCGTTTCGGATACCTGCCACAGGACCTTGCCGAGTCGTTAGGGGAGGCCGTGGCTCAGTGGCAAGCTAAGCGTTATGGCTGGCAGGTCGATCCGGCCGATGTCCACCCGGTCGCCGATGTGATTACCGCCTTTCGGGCCGCTATCGAACGCTTCACCACCCCGGGTTCCCCAGTGATCATCCCGACACCGGCCTACATGCCTTTCCTCCGCATGGCGCGGAGCTTGGACCGGCCCATCATTGAAGTACCGATGCTGACCGAGGTGAACGAACAAGGCCATCTGGTCTATACCCACGATCTGGACGGCATCCGCCAGGCCTTTGGTGCCGGTGGTGAAATTCTCGTGGTGTGCAACCCTCATAACCCCACCGGTCGGATCTTGACCCGCGAGGAGCTCACCGATCTCGCAGCGGTAGTCACCGCAGCGAATGGGCGGGTTTTTGCCGATGAAATCTGGGCTCCGCTGATCTACGATGAGTCACCACACATCCCCTATGCCTCGGTGTCACCGGCTGCTGCCCAACACACCATCACCGGTTCTGCTGCTTCCAAAGCCTTCAATCTCCCCGGCCTGAAATGCGGTCAGTTGATCACCGCGAATCTCACCGACCGCAACCACTTCAACGCCACCGGTTACTTTGACCGCCACGGGGCAGCCAATCTCGGTGCGGCCGCAACCGTTACCGCACTGACCGACCCGGCGGCTGCCGCCTGGCTCGACGATATTGTGGCCTACTTACAGCGCAATCGAGATGAGTTGATTCGATTCGTGGACGAACGACTGACACGTCATGGTGTGCGGGTTACCGAGATTTCCGGGACCTATATCGCCTGGTTGGACTTTAGCCAGACCGTGCTGGCCGGCCAGCCCACCTCGGTGGCCCGACAGCTGGTGAAAACCGCCGGGGTACAGCTCACCGACGGTGCTCACTGCGGTGAGGCCGGCATCGACCACACTCGCTTGGTGATGGCCATGCCACACCCGATACTGCAACGGGCCCTAGAACAGATCGAGAAGGCCCTGCAACGGGCCGAATAAAACGACAAGTCCCCCCGACTGGAGTCGAACCAGCGACCTACCCTTTAGGAGAGGGTTGCTCTATCCTGCTGAGCTACGGGGGGGATGCGGTACTACTCTAACGTACCGCTACCGGCTCTGAAGCGCGGGTGGAGGTCACGATCTTGCGGAAAATTGCCACGATCACACCCACCGCGAGCAATACCAACAGCACCCACCGGCCGATGGTCAACGCGGAGGCCAACGATACAGCCTGTTGTGTCACCTCGTGCAAGGCCCGCTCGATCGCGATGTTCTCCCACATATCGACCACAGCAAAGACCACACCGGTGGTGATCATCACCGCCCGTGGCACCCACGACCGCAGGGCCCAGAAAGCAACCACCACGGCCAACAGGGCCACCAAGACCGGAAAAATCACCCCGGCGGTCTTGTGGGTCCAGTTTAGTTGTCCCAGTGCCGGATCATCCATTGCCGTCGCGACAGCCTCAACCTCGTCGAGACGGTAGCCAAAAGGGCGGTGGTCCAACATCGGCATCCCACCGGTGAGCTGGCGCATCTGGTTCAGCGCCAAGACGTGATAATAAAAGCCCATGAAGATCACCGTGCCCGCCAGGGCCAGCACCAACATCCCCGGGGAGGACTGCGGTTGCTCAGCAACCGGTTGCGCGGTGGCAGTGGGTCGGTTCTGGGTGTTGCCCACGAAACGTTTTCCTCCTCGTACAGTGACTGACCGTCACGGGGTGCGTTGCAGTGCGGGGGGGGTGCACGGTGATAAGTGTTATCCCCACGCCCACCCATCCTAGTCTGCTGTGTCAGTGGAGCTGACTAGACTGGGGGACTATGGCATCGATGATCACCCCCTCGTCTTCGGATCCTGACACGCTGATCGCTGACCTGAACGACCAACAGCAGGCCGCAGTCGCTCACCGCGGGGGACCGTTGCTGATCGTCGCCGGAGCAGGCTCGGGTAAAACCAAGGTGCTCACCCACCGCATTGCTCATTTACTGGCCACCGGGGAAGCTCGTCCCTGGGAGTTCTTGGCCATTACCTTCACCAATAAGGCCGCCCGAGAAATGCGCGAACGCATCGAAGGGCTGATCGGTCCTGATGCCCAAAAAATGCGGATCTCGACCTTTCACTCCTCAGCGCTACGCATCCTAAGAGCTGAAGCTAGCACCGTGGGATTGAAATCCAATTTCTCCATCTATGATGCTGCTGATTCCTTGCGGTTGATAAGCCAGCTTGTCAAGGTGGCGGACCTGGATCCCAAACGGGTGAAACCTAAATCGATTCAGCACAAGATTTCCTCGCTGAAGAATGATTTGGTGGATGCCGACGAGTTCGCCTCGAACAACAGCGGGGACCCTTTCCAGCAGGCGGTGGCCGAGGTCTACACCGAATACACCGCGCGCTTGCGTCAGGCGAATGCGATGGATTTCGACGACCTGATCTCCACCACTGTCAATATGTTCCGCGCTTTCCCCGCTGTGCTCGATAACTACCGTCGCCGGTTCCGTTACGTGCTGGTCGATGAGTACCAAGACACCAACCATGCCCAGTATCAGCTGGTCCGATTGCTCACCGGGGAACCCGGAGACCCCTCCGGGTGTGAGACCAGTGGGGGGCAACTGACTGTCGTCGGGGACTCCGACCAGTCGATTTATGCCTTCCGCGGTGCCGATATCAGCAACATTATCGAGTTTGAGCGGGATTACCCTGATGCCACCGTGATCAATCTGGAGCAGAACTACCGTTCCACCCAGAACATTCTCGACGCCGCTAACGCGGTGATCTCGCATAATCCCTCTCGAGAGGCCAAACGGTTGTGGACCGATGCTGGGACCGGGGCAGCGCTGATCGGTTACGCGGGCGAGAACGAATCGGATGAAGCCGGCTGGGTGGCCGATAAGATCGATGAGCTGATCGACAATGATGAGGCGATCCCCGAAGACATAGCGGTCTTCTACCGCACGAACGCCCAGTCCCGTGCGCTGGAAGAACGCCTCATCTCCGCGGGGATCCCTTACCGGGTGATCGGAGGAACCCGATTCTATGATCGCAAAGAAATTAAAGATGCCCTGGCGTATTTGCGCGTGATCGATAATCCCGATGACGACGTGAACCTTCGCCGGATTCTCAACGAGCCCAAACGCGGTATTGGTGACCGCTCCGAAGCGGCCTTGGCGGTACTACAAGACCGAGAACGCATCAGTTTCTTTGACGCACTCCACCGCGCCGATCAAGCACCCGGGATTGGGTCTCGAGCCGTGAAGAAAGTCCAGGAGTTTGCCCAGTTATTGGACGACCTGCAACAGCTGGCCACGACCGAATCCCCGGCCAGGGTGCTCGAAGCTGTCTTGGAACAAACTGGGATGTTACACGCGCTACGCTCCTCAGAAGACCTCCAGGACGAATCCCGGGCCGATAACCTCGGAGAGTTGGTGGCGGTGGTGCGGGACTTCGAGAAAACTCACCCCGACGGAGATCTGAGCCAGTTCTTGGAACAAGTCGCCCTGGTGGCCGATACCGATCAACTGCCCACCCCTGTCGAAACCGACACTGAGGGTCAGGACTTGGCTGAGCAGTGGGGCCAAGTAACCTTGATGACCTTGCATACCGCTAAAGGTTTGGAGTTCCCGGTGGTATTTTTGACCGGGATGGAACACGGCGTCTTCCCACACGCCCGGTCGATGGGGGACACTCAAGAGCTGGCCGAAGAGCGCCGGCTGGCCTATGTGGGGCTGACCCGGGCCGAAAAGCGACTGTACCTGTCTCGGTCCGAATCCCGTTCGCTATGGGGTCAGCATCAGTTCAACCCGCCCAGCCAATTCCTCACCGAGATTCCCGACACCCTCATCGAATGGGAACGAGAAGGACGCCTGAACGGCGTCGACACGCGTGGGTCCTGGAACGATATCGGTGCCGGGCTAGGATTTGGCGCCCCCGGATCTCGGTATCAAAAACGGTTCACTGGCTCCCATTGGGGCGCTTCAACCTCACGCAGCCACTACGGCAAGCCCGGTCAGAGTTCTGCGCCCCGGGCTGGGGCTACCGGGATCACCGAGGCGCAAGAACGCGCCGAGGTGGTTCGAGGCGAAAAACCGACCCGAGTGGTGCCCGACCACGAGGTCATCAGCCTCAACCCCGGAGACCACGTCAAACACAAAAGCTTCGGTACCGGGGTGGTCACAGCCATCTCTGGCAGTGGAGACAAGACCGTTGCCACGGTGGCGTTCTCCGGTTCGGAGAAACGGCTGTTGCTACGCTACGCCCCAGTAGAAAAAATCTCCTTCTAGTGCACGCCTTTGACCTGTACCGGCCCGGGGATGTGCTGACGGTCCTGGTGGGCACAAAAGCCCGTCATTTCTGGGTCAGTGGCTAATTGTCAACTGTCTACAAAACCCCAGGCAGTGCACTAAGGTTATTTACTGGAACCCGCAGTGGCGGGTCGTCGAGTGCTACCGCGCAAACATCGCCGGTGAGACTCGAAAAATCGAACTATTGTCGACGTTAAAGGACTCCAACCCGTGGACCTGTACGAATACCAGGCGCGCGATCTCTTCGAAGCACACGGTGTTCCCGTGCTCGCCGGAATCGTGGCCGAAACCCCAGAAGATGCCAAAGCAGCCGCTGAAAAACTCGGTGGCGTGACCGCCGTCAAAGCCCAGGTCAAAGTCGGCGGGCGTGGTAAGGCCGGTGGCGTCAAAGTCGCTAAGACCCCGGACGAGGCCTACGAATACGCCCAGCAGATTCTGGGCATGGACATCAAGGGCCACACTGTCCACCGCGTGATGATCGCTGCCGGTGCAGATATCGCTGAAGAATACTACTTCTCGGTGTTGCTGGACCGCGCAAACCGCACCTACTTGGCCATGTGCTCCGTCGAAGGTGGCGTGGAAATTGAGCAACTGGCCGCTGAACGTCCCGACGATCTGGCACGCGTTCCGGTCTCCGCTCTGGAGGGAATCACCCTCGAGGTGGCCAAGGACATCGCCACTCAGGCGAAATTCCCCGCTGAGCAGGTTGATGCTGTGGCCGAGGTACTGGTCAAGCTCTGGGAGGTTTTCGACGAAGAAGACGCCACCCTGGTTGAGGTCAATCCGCTGGTCAAGACCGGTGACGGCACCATCTTGGCCCTGGACGGCAAGGTCACTCTGGACGATAACGCGGATTTCCGTCACGAAGACCACACCAAGCTGGTCGATGAGCGCACCGAGAATCCGTTGGAGGCCAAGGCCAAGGCTAAGGGACTGAACTACGTCAAGCTTGACGGTGATGTCGGCATTATCGGCAACGGGGCCGGTTTGGTGATGTCCACCCTCGACGTGGTTGCTTACGCCGGTGAGAACCACGGCAGCGTCAAGCCCGCCAACTTCCTGGACATCGGTGGCGGCGCCTCGGCGCAGGTGATGGCCGATGGTCTGGATGTGATCCTCAACGACGATCAGGTCAAGTCCGTGTTCGTCAACGTCTTCGGTGGTATTACCTCCTGTGATGCCGTGGCCAACGGTATTGTTCAGGCCCTAGACATCCTGGGTGACAAAGCCACCAAGCCGCTGGTCGTGCGTCTGGACGGCAACAACGTGGAAGCCGGCCGCCAGATCCTGGCCGATGCCAACCACCCGCTGGTGCACATTGCCAAGACCATGGACGCCGGTGCTGACCAGGCCGCTGAGCTGGCCCACGCCGCCAAGTAAGTTAAGGACGGATTGAACAACAATGTCGATTTATCTCAATAAAGACTCCAAGGTCATCGTCCAGGGTATTACCGGTGGTGAAGGTACCAAGCACACCGCGCTAATGCTCAAGGCCGGTACTAATATTGTCGGCGGTGTCAACGCTCGCAAGGCCGGCACCACCGTGACTCATGAGGACAAAGACGGTAACACCGTTGAACTACCGGTCTTTGGTTCCGTCGAAGAAGCCATGAGCGAAACCGGTGCCAATGCGTCGGTGATGTTCGTGCCTCCGAAGTTCGCGAAGGACGCCGCGATCGAGGCCATCAAGGCTGAAATTCCGTTGCTGGTGGTCATCACGGAGGGCATCCCGGTTCAGGACACCGCCGAGTTCTTCGCACTGTCTCAGTCGATAACTGACGAGCAGGGTCAGGCCAAGACACGCATCATCGGCCCGAACTGCCCGGGTATTATTACCCCCGGCGAATCCCTGGCGGGTATTACCCCGAACTCGGTCACCGGTTCCGGCCCGATCGGTCTGGTCTCCAAGTCCGGAACCTTGACCTACCAGATGATGTTCGAACTCTCGGACTTCGGTATCTCCACCGGTATCGGTATCGGTGGTGACCCGGTGATCGGCACCACCCACATCGATGCGCTGGAGGCCTTCGAAAACGACCCCGACACCAAGGCCATCGTGATGATCGGTGAAATTGGTGGTGACGCCGAGGAACGTGCCGCCGAGTACATCAAGGCAAACGTCACCAAGCCCGTTGTCGGCTATGTGGCCGGTTTCACCGCGCCCGAGGGTAAGACCATGGGCCATGCCGGTGCGATTGTCTCCGGCTCCTCCGGAACCGCTACAGCGAAGAAGGAAGCTCTCGAAGCAGCCGGCGTCAAGGTCGGTAAGACTCCGACCGAAACCGCGGAGCTGATGCGCGAGATTCTTAACAACGGCTAAGTGCGCGCAGTGTGAACTATGTAGTGACCGGTGCCCCGAACCGTTCTGGTTCGGGGCACCGGGGTTTAACGACTGGTGTCTTAATACGGCATGCACCCCACCCGGTGAGTGACAACGGCGGTACCCTAGATAGCGTTTGACCGTGGCCAACACAGACCACCGGGGAAGGAAAGCACATGGCAGAGATGCTGGCGACCATGGTCCCGCTCTTTCTGATTTTGGGGCTGGGCTTTGCCATCGGATTCTCGGATAAGATTCTGGGATGGCAACCAGCCCTGAACGGGTTTGTCTTCCACATCTCGTTGCCGACTTTCGTGTTCTCCTCCATGGTGACCGCACCCATACCCGACGTCGTTCCCTGGGGAACACTGGCGATCGCAGGACTGGTGCCTATCGTGTTAGCCATTGTGCTCTACTTCGGGGCCCGCTGGCTGTTGGGCTCACAGGAGACACAAGCTTCTACGCTGTCGGTCTCAGCGGTCTTCGGCAACGTGGGATATCTGGGCATCCCGTTATCGATCGCATTCTTCGGCGAGGAGTCCATCATTCCTGCCGTGGTGATCGGCATGGTGCACAATATGGTCTTCCTGCTGGGATTCCCCTTGGTGCGCACCACCGTGAATATGCGACAGAACTACCGAACCCTGGCTCAGGCTGGTGGATCAGCTGATCCCGTCCCAGCACAGCAACGAAAAACCCACGGTTCGCTGACTTCTGTGCTCATTCGTGTGGTGGTCGATGGGCTCTTTTTCAACCCCTTATTCATCGCCGCCGCCCTGGGGTTGATCGTGATGCTCACGCCCTTTGAGCTACCACAGGTCATCAGCGAGTCCGTGGCGCTGTTGGGTGCAACTGCGGTGCCTTTGTCCCTCTGCGCGGTGGGGCTGGCCATCCACCCGGCCCTGCAGGCTTTCACATCCGGTTCGTTGAACTACGTGCTGGTGCTGATTGGTGTGGCGACGAAGGCTTTTGTGGTGCCGGCGATGACCTTCCTGGTGGCGGTTGTGCTGTCGTTCTGGGTACCCGAAGACTGGCTCGGCGTCCTGGTGCTGATGGCAGCCACACCCTCCATCGACGACCGTGTTTATTCTGGGCACCCAATACGACAGACAAGGTCCCTTGGCCGCTTCCATCTTGTCCATCACGACGGTGGCTTCTCTGTTCACCGTGCCTGTGATGCTGATTATGGTTTAGATAACGTTTAGACTCACAGAGAAAGCCCAACGCCAGAACGTTGTTCAGACACCCCACAGGAGGATCGTCACGGTGAGCACCGAGTACGTAGAAGCTGACCCGACAATTACCCCGGAGCAGATCGAACAAGGTCAGCAGGCCTATCGTCTCGATCGTGAACATGTCTTCCACTCTTGGGCGGCGCAGGCGCAACTAGACCCGATGACCGTCATCAAAGCTGAGGGCAGTTACGTCTGGGACGGTCAAGGACATAAACTGCTGGACTTCTCCTCCCAGATGGTCAACACCAATATCGGGCACAGTCACCCCGCCGTGGTGGCCGCTATCCAGCAGCAGGCAGCTCGGATTGCCACCATCGCTCCGGCACACGTCAATGACGCTCGCTCGGAGGCTGCTCGGTTGATCAGTGACCTCGTTCCGGACCATTTGAACCACGTGTTCTTTACCAACGCTGGTGCTGAAGCGGTCGAGCACGCCACCCGCATGGCGCGTTTGCATACCGGACGGCCCAAGATCCTTTCGGCCTACCGTTCCTACCACGGAGGCACCGAACGAGCCATCAACATCACCGGCGACACCCGTCGGTTCCCGGTCGATACCGCCAGTCAGTCGGTGGTGCACTTCATGCCCGCTTACTTCTACCGCTCCTTGTTCGGGTCCACCACCCTGGAAGAGGAAACCCAGCGAGCTCTGGACCATCTGGAACAAACCATCATTTTTGAAGGTCCCGACACCATCGCCTGCATTATCCTCGAGACTGTTCCGGGAACCGCCGGGATTTACGTGCCACCTCCCGGCTACATGGCGGGGGTGCAACGCCTGGCTCGTCGCTACGGGATCATGTTCATCACCGATGAGGTCATGGTTGGTTTCGGTCGAACCGGTGCGTGGTTTGGTTTCCAGCACTGGGGCCTGACACCGGATTTGGTGACCTTTGCCAAGGGTGTGAATTCCGGGTACGTGCCGTTAGGCGGTGTGATTATCTCCGATGAAATCTACACCAGCTTCGCTGACCGGGCCTACCCCGGGGGGCTGACCTACTCCGGTCACCCGTTGGCCTGTGCTGCCGCGGTGGCCTGTATTCGGGCGATGGACGAAGAAGGTATGGTGACCAACGCCGATCGGCTGGGTCGGGAGATCCTGGGACCGGGAGTCGTCGAGTTGGCCGAAAAACACCCCTCTGTGGGTGACGCCCGTGGCCTCGGGGCTTTCTGGGCTCTGGAATTGGTGACGAACCGGGAGACCAAAGAACCCTTGGCACCCTATGGTGGCTCGTCGCCGGCCATGAACGCCGTGGTAGCAGAGTGCAAGAAGCTCGGCCTGTTGCCGTTCTCCAACGCCAACCGCATTCACCTGGCCCCGCCATTGAACATCAGCGACGCGGATGCCCGTCGTGGCCTGGAGATTCTGGATTCAGCCCTCGACGTTGCTGATAGCTACTACGAAGGCGGCTAAACCCCGAAGATCAATCCCACCAGGTAGGTGATCATCGCGGCACCTAAACCAATCGCCAGTTGGCGCAGTCCTCGAGTGACCGGAGAGGTTCCTGACAGCAGACCGGTGACACCACCGGTAAACAACAGGGCTACCGAGACCAACCCTGCCGACCAGAGGATGCCGGCAGTACCGGTCACTCCGAAAAGGAACGGGAGGACGGGAATGATCGCTCCGGAGGAGAAGAAACCGAACGACGAAAAGGCAGCGCCCCACGCGCTACCGAGTTCTTCGTGCTTCGTGGAGCGATCCACCGGCCCCTGGGAGCCATCAGGGCGGGCCGACAGGCTGGGGTTACAGTCGCAGTTGAAATAGCCCATGCGCTCCATGGCGCGGTGTCGGGCGTCCTCTTGTGACATGCCACGGGCCCGATAGACGAGCTCGAGCTCATTGGAATTCAAATCCAGATGCGGGGCAGCTTCCAGGGTTACTTGGGTCGGTGAGGAGGCCTCGATCAGCTCGCGTTGGGACCGCACTGAAATGAATTCACCGGCGCCCATGGACATCGCCCCGGCCAGCAGTCCGGCGATGCCGGCTACGAGGATGAATTCATTGGTCGCTGAGGTGGCTGCGACACCCATCACCAGGGCCAAATTCGACACCAGGCCGTCGTTGGCGCCAAAGACAGCCGCACGGAAGTTCCCGGCTAGTTTTTGACGGCCTCGGGCCGCCAGTCCACGGACGACTTCACTGTGGATGGCCTCATCGGCAGCCATGCTCGGGGTGGCATCGGCGTCACGGGCATACGGGTTATCCGTCTCGGCACGTTGCATCAGTGCCAAGACAAACACCGAACCAAAGATGCGAGCCAAGAAACGTAATAGCGAGCGTCTCAGTGATGGTCGGGGCGGATTGTTGGCGTGTTCTCCCAACAGATCGCGCCAGTGCTCTTCGTGACGTTTTTCCGCTGTGGCCAGATCCAACAAGATTTCGCGTTCTTCGCCGGTTTTTCGCTCGGCGAGCTGTTCGTAAATGGCCCCCTCGGCGATCTCGTCTGCTAAGTAGCGTCGCCACCGGCGTATCTGCGCTTTAGTGGGTGCACTCATTCGTGTCTCACGACTCCCTTAGTACTGCAAGCCCCGATTCGTGTACGAGTGTGCAGCTTCGGCTTGTAACCTGGTCAAGTCTACTGAAAGCGGGCACGCCCAGAGTACTGTGAGAGGTATGGGCACTGATCCACACGATTCATCGAAAGCGTCATCGTTGCGTACGAAACTCCTCGCCGAGGGGGAGGAACCAGATGCCCGCTTTTCATTGGCCAACGAACGCACCTTCTTAGCCTGGATCAGAACCGCGTTGGCACTGCTCGCAGCGGGGATCGGGATTGAAGCCTTTACCACGCACGTGTTTGAGACGCCAATTCGTCAGATCCTGGCCTCGATCCTGCTGGTATTGGGAGCCTTCATGGCCATTTCAGCGGCGATTCGGTGGGTGCGCGTCGAGCGGTCCATGCGCACCGGACGTCCGCTACCGTTGCCACTGTGGGGGCCACTGGTGGCTGTGGTCTGCGCAGTGACGGCGGTGCTGGTGATGCTCGCTGTGGTGACGGGGTAGTGTGATGGCCACCACTTACCGTCTCCACGAAGATCCTGCGTTACAACCGGAACGCACCATCCTGTCCTGGTCCCGCACCATACTGGTACTGTGTGTGGTCTCGAGCCTGTTTCTCCGCTGGTATCCCGACGTCGGGCTGATCTCTCTGGCCCCTGCGGTGGGATGCGTGGTGGCGGGGTTGGTCATCCAGCTAACCCAACGCCACCGTTACGCGCTCCAGTCGCGCGGAATCGTCCGTGGCCAGGTTGAAGCCAACCTCATCGCGGTGGGACTGATGACCGCTTTGGTGGTCGCGGTGGCCGGCTTGGGGCTGATGGCGTTGTGGCTCTAATTGGCTGAACCGTCGTGGCGAGACAACCGAGAGGTATCGGGGTGGCGGGGTGGCTCGGAGGTTTTCAGGTCCGGATCGTAGCGGAACCCACGGTCCTCGTCGCGCTCTGGTTGCCGGCCAAAAATGAAATGGCGACCGGATAATTCCTCGATTGAGATTGAGGCGAAGAAGTCTTTCAGTGTCGGAACCCAGGGAGCAATACCGAGTTGGCGCACGTGTTCAAGCTCCGCTGTATCGGTGACCATCCGCGCGACGCCACGAACCACCACCGACCAGGCCTGCTCGGGGAGAATCCCGTCGGTTTCAAAGGCCACATCGAGTCCGTGTTCGGCGGCTGCTAATTTACTCCCGGGTGCGGTGCGGAAATAGAGCAAGTCACCGTCGCGGACATAATTGATGGGGAAGATCTCGATCTTGGGACCATCGGCAAAGGCGAAACGACCGTGGCGAGTGTTGTCCAGCAACTTCCGGCACTGTTCTTCGGTCAGGGTCAGGACCGGTTCGTTTTCGGGGTGCTCAAACATCAGGTGGTTCATCTCACTATTGTCTCCCATTTAGGTCGTGAGGGGAATCGATGACGCGCCGAGGATCCGGTGATGCCCTGCTGATCATCGAGGTAGGTGCAGAATCCGCTCGAAGATCTCGCTGGCCGCAGCCGGGTCTCTGCCCGGTGCGAGCCCGAGGTAGCACGGCGCCCTGTGCGCCGGACCGGACTCGGCAGGGGAGAACCAGCCGGGCCGGTAATGGCCACCGGCACACTGCAGAATCAGCTGTGCGGCCGCGATATCCCAGGGTTTGGTGTCCACCCCGATGACAAGGTCAAAAACTCCTTGGGCGGCTAAACACAATTCGAGTGCTCCGGAGACCATTCGGCGTACGGTGGAAAACTGGCAGACCGCCTGTCCAAAAATCTCCAACGCGGTGTGAGGAGTCGGTGGGCTAGCCTGCAAGATTTCGGCTGCCGGAAACGAGGTCACCAGATTGTAGTCCTGGAGCCGTTGCGGGCACGGACGTCGGACGCGGAGTTTGGAGTCGTTCACCCAGGCGGTGCCTGACTCGATATCGGCAGAGAACTCGAGGCCCATCGCCGGGGCAACGACTACTCCGGCGAGCACCTGGTCGTCGATCACCGCCGCGATGGAGATGGAATAGGTGTCGAGACCGTGGGCCAGGTTTGAGGTCCCGTCAATCGGATCGATGAGCCACACCACGGCATGGTCTGGTCGGGGCTCCAGCGCCGAGGTTCCAGTTGGGGAGTGCTCACCGAATTCTTCGCCAAAGATTTGTGAGGTCGGTAACCGCTCGTGCAAAAACTCCCTGAGGTGGATCTCCACAGCACGATCGAGGTCGGTGACCACATCGTGGTGGTTGGTTTTATGGGTAGTTCCCCACCGAACTGTTCCATCGTTAACCTGATGTTTGTTTGGTGGGTCTAAAACTCTCGTGGCAGAGCGTGCAGCCGCGAGCGCCAGCTGGCGCAAGGCTGAGGGTCCAGAGATCGTTGTGCTATGACGGGATGCAGTGGCCACGGTGTGTATCCTAGCCAGTTTTACATCATCCAACGGTTCAGGCAACGGCCACGCCCGTGTGGTCACAGCAGCATTAATAATGGGGGATACTAGAGAGCATGGGAAAAATCTTTCGCCGCGCCGGACGTCAGAGGGCCACATCGACCACATCATCACGGCGGGACACCTCGGCGCTTGCTCAGCGGAAGTTGGTTCAGGGGCGAAACTCTATCCGTGCTGCCGCGCAACACGATCGTCAGGACCCGGTGCCAGAACGCTTGGTGACCTGGGCTTATTACCGGTACCAAGGCATGCGCAAGAAACAAGCTCTCGACCGCGGAGATGTGCCGACTCTGCTACCGTTCATCGGATACGGTTCCACCAGCTGGGTCCGAGTCTTTGCACGAGTGTTGCTCGCCCGTGAGGACGCCTTCGAAGCTGGGCACCGGTTGACTAAAGTCGTTCAAGATGGAGTCCGCGGGTGGCGTAACTTCGTCTCCCCACCGCTGCCGTATGCAGAAGTCCACGTCGATATCGACGGTGTCACCCACACGGTGCGTGCTGATCGTAGTGGCGTGGTGGACACAGTGCTACCGGCCGCGCTCGACGAGGGATGGCAGTCGATCACCCTTCATGTAGCTGACGGTGACTCCGCTAATGCCGATATTTTCGTGATCTCCGACCAGGCCCGCTCCGGAGTGATGTGCGACGTCGACGACACCGTGGTGGTCACCGCCCTACCACGTCCGTTGTTGGCAGCCTGGAACTCCTTCGTTCTCGACGAACACGCTAGAACGCCCACTCCGGGGATGTCGGTGCTACTCAACCGGATCGTCGAAGCCGAAGCGAAGTCCCCGGTGTTCTATGTCTCTACCGGGGCATGGAACGTCGCCCAAACTCTCACGCGGTTCTTAGCGCGTAACCTCTACCCGTTCGGCCCACTGTTACTGACTAGCTGGGGGCCCACCGAACACCGCTGGTTCCGCTCCGGTGTGGAACATAAGGTTACGGCGCTGCGCAGACTGGCCGAGGACTTCCCGCATATTACGTGGATTTTGATCGGTGACGATGGGCAGCACGATCCCGAAATCTATGCCGATTTCGCCCGAGACTATCCGCACCAGGTACGCGCGATTGCGATCCGTCAGCTGACGCCTTCTGAAGCGCTCTTGGCTGGCGGTCGGGCTGAAGAAACCCGTTACTCGACGCCGGGCATCCCGTGGGTATACGGCCCTGATGGGGCCACATTGGAATTGCAACTAGAGCGTTTAGGTATCCTGGATCCCCAGTCCGAAACTGCCTCGCCGTTGGCCTGGCCGGCATCCATTCAGCAAAATGAGTCCAAGGCTGTCGCTGAGCTACAACAAGACTATCCGCGATTTACCCAAGATATTCCACGGGAAGACTAATGAGCCAGTGGCGGGCTAGGTCAGCAGACACATTCGAGGAGGCCACCACTATGAGTCCGGTATCAACCAACAGCTTCCACGGTGTCAACACCACCGTGCAGATCCACCTGCGCTGGGGCGATATGGACGCCTATGGGCACGTCAATAACGTCCAAATCGTGCGTCTGATGGAAGAAGCCCGCGTGCTGGCTTTCGGAACTCCCTCGGGCACTGGAGCTCCCGAATCCGAAGACCAGCCGGAGGTGGCGGCCCCGATTGACTTGATTAGTTCCGTCCCCGAAGGCGTGCTGACCCTGATTTCCGAGCACACCGTAAGATATCGGCGACAACTGCCCTACCGGCGCCAACCGGTCCACGTCCGTCTGCAAATCACGAAGGTGAAGGCCGCCGCGATCGAGGTGGGCTATGAATTCATCGACCCGGTGACTGCCGAGGTGGCAGTGACCGCCAGCTCCACCATGGTCTTCGTTGATGCCGAGTCGGGACGACCAGTGCGGCTCAATGATGAACAGAAAGCGCGGTTGCACGGTTAGCGCGCCGGTGCCTCTGGGACGCCGAGACGGTGGTACCGGTCATGACCGGAGGGGGGGTGGGCTCGCCGAGTTTAAACAACACCTTGGGCCAGCATCGCGTCGGCGACCTTGGTGAAGCCGGCGATATTAGCGCCCATCACATAGTCACCGGGGACGCCGAAATCCTCGGCAGTAGCCACGCAACGATCGTGAATATCTGTCATGATCTGCTCGAGACGGTCGTGAGTGTAGCTGAAGCTCCAGCTGTCGCGCACCGCGTTCTGTTGCATTTCCAAAGCCGAAGTAGCCACACCGCCGGCATTGGCAGCCTTTCCCGGCCCGAACAATACTCCGGCTTCTTTGAAAGCTGCGGCGGCGTCGTGAGTACATGGCATATTCGCCCCCTCAGCCAGAGCCACCACGCCGTTTTTAATCAGGGTCTTGGCATTCTCTTCGGTTAGCTCATTCTGGGTAGCGCACGGTAGAGCGACGGTGACCGGAACATCCCACACCGAGCCAGAGGATTGATAGGTGGCCTTGCCACCGCGGCGGTCGGCGTAGTCTGAAATCCGGCCACGCTCAACTTCCTTGATCTGGCGCAACAGGTCCAGGTCAATGCCGTCAGGGTCATGAACGTAGCCGGAAGAATCCGAGGCAGTCACCACGGTGGCTCCCAACTGGGTGGCCTTCTGGATGGCGTAAATGGCCACGTTGCCCGAACCGGAAACCGCAACGGTTTGGCCATCCATGGACTGGTTCTTGGTGTGCAACATCGAATCGGTGAACATCACCGCGCCGTACCCGGTGGCCTCGGTACGGGCCAAGGAACCACCCCAGGAGATGCCCTTACCGGTCAGCGTGCCGGCCTCCCACTTATTGGTGATGCGCTTGTACTGGCCGAACAGATAGCCGATCTCACGGCCACCGACACCGATGTCTCCGGCAGGAACGTCGGTGTACTCACCGATGTGTCGGTACAGCTCGGTCATGAACGATTGGCAGAAGCGCATGATTTCATCTTCGCTTCGTCCGGCCGGATTGAAGTCAGATCCGCCCTTACCGCCGCCGATCGGCATACCGGTCAATGCGTTCTTGAAGATCTGCTCAAAGCCGAGGAATTTCACGATTCCTAGATACAGCGAGGGGTGGAAACGTAGACCGCCTTTATAAGGGCCGAGTGCGGAGTTGAATTCCACCCGGAAGCCACGGTTGATGTGGACGTTGCCTTCATCGTCGAGCCACGGCACCCGGAAAATAATCTGGCGCTCAGGCTCACACATCCGCTGCAAAATGGATTGTTCAGCGTATTCGGGATGGCGCTTCATGACCGGGGACAGCGTCTCGAAGATCTCGGTGACCGCCTGGTGGAATTCCGATTCGCCGGGATTGCGACGGAGAACTTCTTCGTGGACTTTCTCTAATGCTGCATCCATATCAGGCAACCTCTTTTATCTTTGGAGTCATAGATCATTCGGTGAGGCTGCCTCCGAAAGTAGGGTACGGCTGCACCCTCTCGGGGAGACAGCCGTTGTCTACCACGTATCACCATAACACCTTGAGGCGACAAAGGAAAATACCAGTTGCCATTATCTCGCAACATTTACCTTCAGCGGGTTCGGAAGTCTTTCGCTCCGAGACAGTAAATCCCCAGATCGAGCGTCGATAATGGCACCATAGGGAATGTGCCAGACAAAACTTCCCCCCAGCCTTCCCGCGGGATTCGTCCCCTGCCGATGCCGTTGTGGCTTCAAGGCGTGATCGAATCCTGTGCTGCAGCTCTGATGGGTATCGCCGGGCTTGCCGTGCTCCTGATTGGGATGTGGCTTTTTGGAGCCTGGGCCAATATGGACCTACTGGCGGTGGGACAGCTTGCTGGCGTGTTGTGGCTGGCCGGTCAAGGAACCCCGGTAGCACTGTCGGTTCCCCAACCTGGGACCGAAGAGATCATGTCGGGAACTTTGTGGTTCCTCCCGCTGGGCCTGACCGCGATCCTGCTGTATCTCACCACGCGCGTCGGGCACCGACTGGCTCGAGCCAGCGAGGCTCGCAAACTCTGGCAGGCACTGATCCCCGCGGTACTGGCCTACGGGCTGTTCGCTTTTGGGCTTTCCTCACTGATTTCTGTTGAGCGCATCCACGTTCCCCCGGCGGGCGTGCTGGCACCCCTTGGGATCTTTGGACTCGGTATTGTGCTCGGGGTGCGCCGACGCTACGGTAGCTGGCGTTTTCTGGGTACCGAGGCGATCGGCACCTGGATGAGTGCCCGTTCCCAGCAGGTGCGCTGGATGTTGAGCTTCCTGGCCTCGATGGTCAAAGCTGCCACCGTGGGAATCCTGGCCGCAGTGGCCAGCGCGGCAGTACTGACCGTCGTGCTCATCGGAGTGCAGTGGGCGCCGATTACCGAGGTCTATCAACGTTTAGGTACCGGAATATGGGGTGGCCTGGCGCTGACCCTGTTGCAGGCGGCGCTGTTACCGAACCTGGTGCTGTGGGTGTTGTCGTGGATGACCGGTATTGGATTCAGCTTGGGCACCGGCTCACTGATCGCCCCAGCCGGAACGATTCTGGGCCCTCAACCGGCGATACCGTTACTGGCTGCCATTCCACCGGAGTCTTCCTTGGCCGATACGTGGTGGGTGCTGTTGATCCCGGTGGCCTGCGGCATCGTCGCCGGTGTGTGGCTCTTCCGTGACGGGGAAAATCACGTAGAAGATTGGATCACTCAACGGGTTGGCCACCCCATCGTCGCGCCCGCGCTGGCCACCCTGACGACTGGGGTCATCTTGGCTGCGATCGTTGCGGTGGTCATGATGTTGGTATGGTGGCTGTCCTCAGGGTCCTGGGGTTTCGGCAAATTTGACGAGGTCGGCCCCACCGCATGGCTCAGCGGGTTGACCCTGGGCGGCGAAGTTGGGGTCGGGGCCATGCTGGGCTATGTGCTGGCTCCGCTGGTTGACGCTCCGCTGTACTCCAGTACGAAGGACCAGACCCAGCCAACGGTCACGTCAGGATCGGCTGACCCCGACTGAGTGCTACTACTCAGTCAGTCTGAGCTGATGGAGGACATCGGAGTATTGCTGATCGCACTCACTGACCGCAGTGTGGGTGATCGCCGAGTGCAAGCATTGTTCATAGTCCTGGGTGGGGGCCCACAAGATCATCTGCGCAACCGCAATGGCGGTAAACAGGACACAACCCAGTGCTCCGGCAGTGCCTGCTAACCAGGTCAGCATGGTGGTTTTGACCTGAGTGGCACCTCGGAATAACACGACCGCAACCACGACACCAGCAATCCCAAAGATCGGGGTGACGACTTTATACGGCAGAGGTAACGCCGACCCGGCGTAGGTGGCGATCAACGCGGCCAACAACCAGAGCACCAGCTGACTCAGCGATCCGGTGCGAGAACTGGTCGATGAGGCCGAGGTCTTATTCGACACGATCGTGGTGGTCCTCTATTCCGTCGTTGGGGTGATGTCCAGAACACCATCCTAGCCAGAGGTAGCCACTCTTTGCGTCGGGCCTCGCGTTAGAGTTAAGGCCGGTCATGATCGTCTGGCTCGCATCTAGCTCACCTCTGGCGGAAGGATCCCCCATACTATGCGCGTTGTTGTATTGCTATCTGGCTCCGGTTCCAACTTTCAAGCCGTGCTCGACGCGGTTCAGGCCGGGCGCCTGGCGATCGAGATCGTTGCGGTGGGGTCCGATACCGCCGAGGCCTACGGTCTGCATCGTGCAGATGCGGCCAAGTTGGAGACCTTCGTGGTGGACTGGGCCAATTATCACAACCGCACCGAGTGGACGAAGGCGCTACTGACTGTGGTGGATAGCTATGCACCCGACCTGGTTGTCTCTTCTGGTCTGATGCGGGTGGTCGGTGAAGAATTTGTCCGGGCCTACCACGGTCGATTTATCAACACTCATCCGGCGTTACTACCGAGCTTTCCCGGAGCCCACGCGGTCCGGGACGCTCTACAGGCCGGGGTCACCACCACCGGTGCCACCGTGCACCTGGTGGATGCCGGGGTGGACACCGGCCCGATCATTGCTCAGACTGAGGTCGAGGTCACCGCAGATGATGACCAGGACAGTCTGCACGAACGCATCAAAGTCGTCGAACGAGACATGCTGATTGACACCCTGGCCGCCGTGGCTGCGGGGCACACGGCGCTGGAACTGGCCGAACAATTTGCCCAGAAGCGACGGGGACGCGCCGGTGCGGACGCTACTGAGGCATCAAAAGAACACTCGAGTCCAGACTAGACTTGAACTGTGAATGGAGCGCTGGCCCGTTCACGCCCAATGTATTTTCGAGTGACCGCGAACCGATGGTAGGAGTAGCTGGCGTGGCAGAATCCACAGATAAAATCCCGTTCAAACGTGCACTGATTTCGGTTTACGACAAAACCGGTCTTCAGGATCTAGCTCGCGGTCTAGCTGATGCCGGTGTGCAGATTGTCTCGACCGGGTCGACTGCCAAAACCATTGCGTCCACTGGGGTGGATGTTACCGAGGTCGCAGATATTACCGGGTTCCCCGAAGTGCTTGACGGGCGGGTGAAAACTCTGCACCCGCGCATTCACGCCGGCATTCTGGCTGATCGCCGCCTGGAATCGCACCGGGCCCAGCTGGACGAACACCACATCGAACCTTTTGACCTGGTCATCGTCAACCTCTATCCCTTCGTCGAAACCGTTGCTTCTGGCGCGGGGGAAGACGACGTGATTGAAAAGATCGACATCGGTGGGCCCTCCATGGTTCGGGCGGCAGCGAAGAACCACCCCTCTATCGCGGTGGTCGTCGACCCGCGCTCCTATCAAGACGTTGTCACCGCAGCCCAGCAGGGTGGTTTCGACTTGGCCACTCGCAAGCGACTGGCCTCGTTGGCTTTTGCGCATACTGCCGCTTACGACAACGCGGTGGCGGCCTGGACTGCCGCGCAATTCGGTGAAGCTCCCGAGCAGGAATCCACCGTCAGCCAGCTTCCGCCCTACGTAGGGGTATCGCTGAGCCGTGCCGAATCGTTGCGCTATGGTGAAAATCCCCACCAGCCCGCTGCCCTGTATGTCGAGGATGGGGCCAGTACCGGTATCGCCCAAGCGCAGCTGCTGCATGGCAAGCCGATGAGCTACAACAACTATGTGGATGCCGACGCCGCGGTGCGCGCCGCGTTCGACTTCAGCGATCCGGCCGTGGCCATCATTAAGCACGCCAACCCCTGCGGTCTGGCCGTCGGGGATGCACATGCCACCGACCCGATCGCTGATGCTCACGCTAAAGCTCACGCCACGGACCCGGTTTCTGCTTTCGGGGGAGTGATCGCGGCGAACCGTGAGATCACCGCGACGTTCGCCACCCAGGTCAAGGACATTTTTACCGAAGTGATGGTGGCCCCCAGTTTCTCGGCCGAGGCGGTTGAGATCCTCTCGGCGAAGAAGAACCTGCGCCTGCTCGAATTGCCCGCAGGCTTTCACCGCGACTGCGTGGAGTATAAGCAGGTCTCCGGGGGCATGTTGTTACAGGTCGCCGACACCTTCCAGTCTCAGGGCGACAACCCTGCCGACTGGGAACTGGTTTCGGGCGAGCCCGCCGATGAAACCACCCTGGCAGATCTGGCTTTTGCTTGGAAAGCCGTGCGCGCGGCTAAATCCAACGCCATTTTGTTGGCCCATCAGCAGGCAGCCGTGGGTATCGGGATGGGCCAGGTTAACCGCCTGGACTCCTGCCGGTTAGCCATCGAACGTGCCAACACCCTCGGTATGGCAACCACCGGTGCTCAACAGACCGGCACCAACGATCAGGTGAGATCGGTCGGAGGCGCTAGCAACCCGACCTCGACCGAGCAGGCCCCGGTGCGCGCTCGCGGTTCGGTAGCAGCCTCGGATGCGTTCTTTCCCTTCCCCGACGGGCTCCAAATCCTCATCGATGCTGGGGTGCGTGCCGTGGTACAACCCGGTGGCTCCATCCGAGACGAGGACGTTATCGCCACAGCGCGCCAGGCGGGGATCACGATGTACCTGACCCATTCCCGACACTTCTACCACGGCTAAGCACGGCTGTAATCATTCAGGTGGTGCCAACTGACCGCAGGCTGGCAAAGTTTGAAGTTGGTCTCTGCGGTCGGCTAGTGTTAGTGACCGTTCAGCCAGCGCCTGAGCGACACAGCCTCATCACTCAGCTCTTTCAGATAATCCCGCGTAGCCACCGGCGTCTCCGGGGTCACCGTGACTCCTTCACGGTGTTGACCGACGTTGAGCTCAGGTGTTGCTGTGTCCCTACGGTGCCGGCGCGTTTGCAACGACTCCACCCTGGGCCGCACTCCCGGTCCGGACGGTGGCCGGTCGTGGCCTGATCTGGGGAACTGGAGGCGGGATCATGTCGAAACAGCAGACCACGATCTACGACGTGGAGGCACTGGAAGAGTCCATCCAAGACCACCTCAAAGAAGATCGGCTGGCTGAAGCCACCGTCGAGCTACGACGGTTACGCCCCTCTGATCTGGAGCGGTTCCTGGACCGGACCTCTCGCACGATGTTGCCGGTGGCCTTCCGCCTGCTGGATAAAGACGCGGCCGTGACCGTGTTTGAGACCATGGAACCGCAGTTGCAGTCGGATCTCATTGACGGGTTGCAAACCAGCCGGGTGCAGGAAATTTTCGGCGAACTGGAATCGACCTCCCAGGCTCGGCTACTCGATGAGGTGCCCGCCGAGGTCGCCCAACGGTTGCTGTCCGGACTCTCGGCTGCCGATCGTAATCAAGCCGGGCGCGTGCTCGGGTACCCCGAAGACGCGGTGGGTCGACGCCTGACCCCCATCACGGTCGAGCTCAGTGCCCACATGACTGCCACCGAAGCCCTGCAAGCCGTGCGAGCCGCTGACGTCGACGCCGACGATGAAAATGAGCTCGCCACCCTGCCGGTCGCCTCCTCCACGCACAAGGTCCTGGGCTTGGTCGACCTGACCCGCCTCGTGCGGGCTGAGCCGGATACCTTGGTCCGCGACATCATGCACGACACCGATACGGTCAATGCGACCGAAGAAGCCGAAGTGGCCGCGCGGATGGCCGTGCACCACCGAGTTCAAGCGGTGCCTGTGGTCGACGACGCCGAACGGCTCATCGGTATGCTGCTGGTTGATGATGCCCAGCGTATTCTGGAAGAAGAAGAGTCCGAAGATACCTATCGTTCCGGTGGTGCCGAACCCCTGGGCCAGCCGTATCTGACCACTTCGATCATGCAATTGGTCAAGTCCCGCATCGTCTGGCTGCTGGTGCTGGCGATCGGGGCAACACTGACCGTGCAGGTATTGCAGGTCTTTGAAGAGATGCTTGCGGTCATGGTGGTGCTGACCTTGTTCATTCCGTTGCTGACCGGTACCGGTGGAAATACCGGTAACCAGGCGGCCACCACCGTTACCCGTGCCATCGCCCTGGGCCAAGTGACGCCCCGAGACGTCTGGCGGGTCATCGGGCGGGAAGCACTGGTGGGTTGCACCCTGGGCGCCTGTTTAGGTGTCCTCGGGTTTGTGATTACCGGACTGATCTTCGGGTGGGATATTGGCACAGTGATCGGACTGACACTGCTGGCGATCTGCACGGTGGCTGCTACGGTGGGCTCGATGATGCCGCTCATCGCGTCCAAGATCGGTGTGGACCCGGCGGTGTTCTCCAACCCATTTATCTCCACGGTGGTGGACGCTCTGGGGCTGATCATCTACTTCATGGTCGCCCAGTCCGTTCTGGGGCTCTAAGCTCTGCGCCAGATCTGCCGGCAACTGCCTTTACCTATCGACCCATGACTCCGGTAGATTAAGAAAGAACCTGTGTTGGTCGACGGTGTTCGCACCGTTGGTCGGTGTGCTTTAGGGCGCACCCATGAGAAATCCGAGACGGATGAGCATCCACGAGGAGATTGGTACACCCATGTCCAAGATTATCTATACTCACACCGATGAGGCCCCCATGCTCGCCACAGCATCGCTGTTGCCGATCGTGAGGGCTTTTGCATCCACCGCCGGTGTTGAGCTGGAGACGCGCGATATCTCCCTGGCCGGACGTGTGCTGGCTGCTTTCAACGACGTCCTGCCCGAACAACAGCGCACCAATGATGCGTTGGGCGAACTGGGTGAATTGGTCAAAGAACCCGAAGCAAACGTCATCAAGCTTCCTAATATCTCCGCCTCCGTCCCGCAGCTGGTCGCCACCATCAAAGAACTGCAACAGGCCGGCTACGAGTTGCCGGACTACCCTGACGAGCCTGCCACCGAGGAACAGAAGGATGCTCGGGCCCGCTATGACTCGGTCAAAGGTTCGGCGGTTAACCCGGTGTTGCGCGAAGGAAATTCGGACCGTCGCGCCCCGCGGGCGGTCAAAAACTTCGCCAAGAAGCACCCGCATTCCATGGGGGAGTGGTCTGCGGACTCCCAGACCAACGTGGCCACCATGCACGACCATGACTTCGTCTCCAATGAGCAATCGGTGACCATGGATTCCGACGATGTGCTCACCATTCGGCATACCGACGCTGACGGCAATGTCACCATCCTGAAAGACGAGCTCAAAGTCCTCAAGGGCGAGATTGTGGATGCCACCTTCATGTCGGCCCGTGCCCTGGATGACTTTTTGGCAGAACAGGTTGCCAAAGCCAAAGAGCAGGGCGTGCTGTTCTCCGCTCACCTGAAAGCCACCATGATGAAGGTCTCCGACCCGGTGATCTTCTCCCACGTGGTTAAGGCCTACTTCCCGGAGTTGTTTGAAAAATATGGTGACCAGCTGGCCGCTGCCGGGCTATCGGCCACCAACGGGCTGGCCTCGATCGAAAACGGTCTGGACCAGCTGGACGACCAGACCGCTGAAGGCATCAAACAGGCGATTGCTGATGGCTACGCCAACGGCCCGGATTTGGCCATGGTCAATTCGCATAGGGGCATCACCAATCTCCACGTGCCCTCGGATGTGATCATTGATGCCTCCATGCCGGCGATGATTCGCACCGGCGGCCAGATGTGGAATAAGAACGACGAAACCCAGGACACCTTGGCTGTGATCCCGGATTCCTCCTATGCTGGCGTTTACCAGACCGTGATTGACGACTGCCGTGCCAACGGCGCCTACGATCCGACCACCATGGGCACCGTGCCCAATGTGGGGCTGATGGCACAGAAGGCTGAAGAGTACGGCTCTCACGACAAGACCTTTATCCAGGACACGCCCGGCATCGTGGAGATCATCAACTCGGACGGGGATGTATTAACAAGCCACCAGGTGGAAGCACATGACATCTGGCGGGCCTGCCAGACCAAGGACATCCCGGTGCGCAACTGGGTTAAGCTTGCAGTCACCCGCGCCCGGGCCTCGAAGACTCCGGCGGTCTTCTGGTTGGACGCTGAGCGCGCTCACGATGCACAGCTGATTGCCAAAGTCAAAGAGTACCTACCCGAAAATGACACCGACGGACTGGATTTGCGCATCCTGGCACCCGAAGAGGCCACGCGGTTCACCCTGGAGCGGATCCGTGCCGGTGAAGACACCATTTCGGTAACCGGTAACGTGCTACGCGACTACCTCACCGACCTGTTTCCCATCCTGGAGCTGGGCACCTCGGCGAAGATGCTCTCGATTGTTCCACTGATTAATGGTGGTGGGCTCTTCGAGACCGGTGCCGGCGGATCGGCTCCCAAGCACGTCCAACAGTTCGTGGAAGAAAACCACCTGCGCTGGGATTCACTGGGTGAATTCTTGGCCCTGGCCGTCTCCTTCGAACACCTGGCCCAGTCCTTCGACAACTCCCGCGCCCAGGTGCTCGGCGATACTCTGGATGCCGCCACCGGTACCTTCTTGGAAGAAGGGCGTTCCCCGTCCCGTCGAGCCGGGGAGATTGACAACCGTGGCTCCCACTTCTATCTGGCGCTGTACTGGGCTGAAGAACTGGCAGCCCAGACCGATGACCAGCCGCTGGCTGATGCCATGAAGGATGTCGCTTCCCAGCTACGGGCCAAAGAAGACCAGATTATGGAAGAACTCAATAGCGTCCAGGGTGAGCCGGTGGATATCGCCGGGTACTACTACCCCTCGGTGGAGAAGATTTCTGCTGCTATGCGTCCCTCCGAAACGCTCAACAGCATTATCTCCAGCCTCGACCAGCGCTAAAAAATTGACGACCCGGGTCAGAATCGGCCGGTTCCTGCTTTCAAAGCGGGCACCGGCCGATGGTGGGTCGGTGGCCTGGCGCCGAGTACGTTGCCGGCGCTAGTCAGCGAATTCCTCACGAGCGCCGGCCTCGCGGGCTGACTGTTCCAGTACCGTGTAGGCCTCACGTGTCAAAGCGGTCCACAGCTTGATCGCCAGGTTCGGATCGGTTTCTTCCACCGATGCGATCATCTGGGCGGTGAGCACCAAACACACCACATCGTCCACGGCACGAATCGTGGAGACCTGACGCCCGCTACGACCCAGGGCGATCTCCCCGAAAGTGGTACCGGGGGAGAGATAGGTCTGCCGATACCGAGCCCCACCGGAACCGTGGGAGGTGGTTTCTACCCGTCCGGAGCGGATGAAGTAGATGCCGCCGAAAGGCTGGCCGGCACGGCGGATAATCTCCCCGGCTTTGTATTTGCGCCGTTCCATGATCGCAGCCAGCACATCCACGTCGCGATCGTCGAGGAACTCGAATAACGGAGCTGATTCTGGTTCTTCGCTCGAAGCGGGCAGATTGTCCTGTGCGTACCGTTGCGCCAGTCGGTGTTCGGCCCATTCCAGCGCTGCCGCACGGTTCTCGAACAGGCGGAAAGTGCCCTGAACTTCGGCGTTCGAGGATGCGGACCGGGGGCCATCGGAGAGTACCAACTCGCCTTCCGAGGCAGCCTTGGCCTTCTCCCGTGGGTCTTCGACGTCCAGCCCCTCGGTGCTGTTGACGAAGTCCATAATATGATCCACCAGCCGGTCTTCGTGATCGATAATTGCCAGGTCTCGGTTATCTGCATTGAGCTTGGAAGCCAGGGAGGCCAAGACGCGTATCGCGGAACGACCGAACTCATCGATCCCGTTGAGATCGATCATGATGGTCGAGACGTCGTCGTCGAATTCCACGATGCTACGCTGCAACGCTTCGGTTTCGGCAAAGCCCAGGTCGCCAGAGATTTCCAAAATCTGGCATCGGTGGCCATAGGCTGAAACCGCCCGGGACAGATCGGTGGATCGGATGACACCTGAGAAAGCATCGGCCAGGGAGTAGTGGGCACGCAGGGTAGACCGGCCCAGTGGTGGGGCATCGGCGTAGTGCAGGCCCAGATCACTGGTGATCCGTGCAATGGCGGCGGCCCCGCGCACTGAGGTGCCGTGTTCGTCCAGTGGGGGAGAGAACACCCCGATGCCCAGCTGTCCGGGAAGCACCACCATGATGCCTCCATCAACCCCGGACTTTGCTGGCAGTCCCACGTCAATGGCCCAGTTACCGGCCGAATCGTACATACCGCACGTGTTCATGACCGACACCACCTGACGTACTGTTTCAGGCGTGAAGACCTGACGGCCGGTGACCGGGTTTTCACCGCGTCGTGCCAGGGTAGCGGCCATCATGGACAGCTCAGCACTGGTGAGTCCGACCGCACATTGCCGGAAATAGTCGTCCACGATGGGTTCGGGGTCTGATTCGATGATGTCGAAGGAACGTAGTAACCAGGCCAGTGCCCGGTTACGGTGGCCATGCTTATTCTCCGCCCGATAAATCTGCTCCATGATCTTCAGTTCCCGGTCGCATCCGGCTGAGGCTTCCTCGAACGCGTGCATGAGCCGTCCGATGCGATTACGACCACCGCGACCTTTAATCAGCCCGACGGTGGCGATCGCCCCGGCATTAATCATGGGATTATCTGGGCGTCCCGTCCCGGACTGCAGAGAGATTTCGTTGAACGAGTCCCCGGAGGGTTCCACATCAACCTTTTCCCCGACTTTCTGGGGGCCCAAATCGTCCAGGGCCAGCGCGTAGGCAAAGACCTTGGCGATGGACTGGATGGCGAAGCGCTGATCCACATCGCCGGCCGAGTACTGTTGGCCGTTGACCGTGGTCAGCGTGATGCTGAGGTGATCTGGATTTGGGTTGACCACTGAGTCAGTTACGGGATTGACCGCGCCATGGCGCATCGGACGCAAGTCGGTGACGAGCTGCTCCAAATAATCCTGCAGAGGAGAACGCATGATGAGCGACAGACTTCTTTCTCCCGCGCATCACGCGCGGGCCTCGTCGAGTAAATGGGCGAAGATGGGACCGAGGGGGGAGAGACGGTGAGAGAACTTAGTAACCCGCGTCGAGATCGACCCGCCCCTGCAGGTCGGCCTCAGCCAGGTCACGATGGCGTAGAGCTTCGATGAGATTGTGCTGGATCCGCTCGTCCAACAGCGGAATGCACATTTCTGCGGTATCGGCCGAGTGTGGGGTGATGATCACGTTGGGTGTTGACCACAGCGGGTGGCCATCGGGGAGTGGCTCCGGATCGGTGACATCCAGGCCGGCAGCCGAAATCTCCCCGGTTGTCAGGGCCTTGAGTAGATCGTCGGTGACGACCAGGCTCCCGCGCGCCACATTGACCAGCACCGCTGAGGGCTTCATGACAGCAAACTCTCGGGCCGAGAACATCCCGGCGGTTTGATCTGTGGCAGCAGCTGCCAGGACGACGACGTCAGCGTCGGTGATGGCCTCGTGCAGATGCTGTTGAGTCAAAGTCCGGTAGGCGCCTGGGACCTCGGCTTCGGTCCGGCGCACCACAGTGATCTTCGTATCCCAGGTGGAGAATAATCGCACGAGTTCTCGGCCGATGCCACCACCACCGATAATGGCGATATGGCAACCGTCCAAGGTGGTTCCTTTGGGCTGGCCCCAGCTAGTGGCACGAAGGCGTTCGGGCAGGTGGCGCAATAATGCCAAGGTTAGCGCCAAACCATGCTCGGCCACCGGTGGGGCGTAGCTACCGGCCGCCGAGGTGTAGGTGATCTCGGGAGCCTGACGAATCACCGGTAAAAGTGGCTCGATTCCGGCGAAGGGGAATTGGACCCAGCGAAGGTGCGGGTTCTGCTCCAGCGCGGTGCGTAATGTCGTCGGCGAAATGGTTTGGACAATGACCAGTAGCGTCGCGGTGCCCTCGGCCTGCTCGACTCGCGGGATGCCGTGCTCATGGGCCAACTGCTCGGTGACCCGGTGCGCCTGGTCGTACCGGGTACCGCGTCGGTCCTCGTCACTGGGCAAGATCAACAGGCGATCTGTCGTCTGCGCGCTACTGTGCTGTGTCATGATTCTATCGTTGCATATCAGGCTCCCTGATGTCAGGGACTCTGCGGCAAGCAGAGACCAGATTGCAGGTGTGGTGGCGAGCGCTGACCACGTAGTGGTGGAAGCCGAGGTGGGGATGACCAGAAAAAACTCACCCGCGAGTGTCGATGAGCCCGAGATCTGTATTAGAAGTCGGGACCCTATCCTTCTCTGGTAGAGCTCGGCGAGGTTGCCTTGGCCCACCGCGCCAACGAATCGGAAGCTTTGACTGAACTAATTGCGCTGGTCCGGAGCTTGGTTAAGAGTCACTCATGTATGTGCTGGTGTAATGTGGTGTTATTCTTTCGATTCATTCCTAAAAAGGAATTTAACTAAAAATCCGATCGCGATTGGCATGAGAAAATAGGCAGAGATAGAAAACGGTGTTAATGGGTCATTTGACAGTGCAATGGCTAATATATTTACAAGGCCTAGTAGTGCGCCGAATATAATGATCTTGGTAGTGCTCATGAGCGCATCCTAGCGAGATTGCATTTTGGGCTCATTGTTACTGAGGGTGCAGGTGGGGTCTGGATCGGCCGGCCTTGAGCAGGTTTCTGGTGATGTAGTTGGTTGGGTTCCGGAACCTGAGGGCTGAGCTACGGTGGTGTTCGAGTCGGGCGTTGATTGCTTCTGTGGGCCCGTTGCTACTGCCGGGGTGGTCGACGTAGGCGAGGATGTCTCCAACTCGTTGTTTCAGGGTGCCGGCGAGCTGACGAACCTCGCCTAACACGCTCGAGATACCACTGGTTAGAGAGTTGATGACGTGTTGCATGGTTTGTTTGCCTTTCTTTGGGTCCCGGTCCCGGTAGGCGGTAACCATCCACTGATAGAACGCTCTCTGGTGGCTTCAACCTCAACATGCTGGTCGTTATGGAATAGTTCGTCTAAGCGCGTCTGCTGACGTTCAGTGAGCAATCCCGCACCGGTGTGTAGGGGCACCCCCTCAAACACGAAGAGCCGCATTTTGCTATTCCACGGCTGTGACCGATCTGGTCACGCACATGGTTGTCAACTGGCAGATCAGGGGTACAGCTACCTTACGCGCAACACGTCGAGGTGTTCTGCAACCGGCTCGACGCCACTCGGTGCTAAAGTGCCAGACGCCCTGGCCCGATCCCTGTGTGACATTCGCAAATGTGGGACACCAAGCTATGTCTTCGAATTTGAAGACTCGCCCACACGCCAGTGTTATTCTGGGGGCCCCTTAGCTGAGTGTTTCTTAGATATAAATGTAGCTGCAAGTCCTATTGCTATTGGTGTTATTAGAAATATAGGGGCGGTAACTACCGAGAGCGTGTCATCGAAAATATACACTAGCAAAATACTTGCAAGGCCTGTCAATGTGCCAGATATAAAGGCCTGTAGGTAGTTCATGTTTGGCTCCAAGGTATCCAGTCATAACGCAATCAGGTAAAGGCGCACGGGTCATGACGCGATTCTTGGCTTAGCATTCAATTGCGGCGGCGATGCCGGACGTGATGGCTCCACCTAATGCTCCGAGTGCAGCGCCGGCTGCCCCGCCGCCTAGTCCCTGTAAGGCTCCGCCACCTAGCCCTACGAGAAGGCCAGGGAGGCCACATTCGACCTCATACGGCACAGCCACAATATCCGTTTCTGAATTACTCTCTGAGTGTAACGATGGGAGTGATACGGTTATATCTTGACCGTCGTCGCTGACTTCGTATGACACCTCGACTACTTCGTCGTAGGCAGGGACGGGGATTTTCGTATCTAGCTTTTCGACAAGTTCACCATTATCGGAGGTAACGATGACGGTTCCGTCTTCTTGAAGAGAGGCTTTGCCGTGCGACAATTCTAGATGGATATACTCCGAGCCCTCTTCGGTGCGTTCAAAAAATGCATTGTATTCGACTGTATTGCCTTCTCCTTGAGCTGTGGAGACAGCTGGAGGATTGTCTTGGTGATGATCAGTCTGCGCAATTGCCGCGGGGGAACCTGCAAGTAGGAAACACACAGCGAAGCCCGCAGACGCTAGTACTTTATTTTTCACGGCTAACCTCGCATTCTTTGATTGTATGGTTCACTAACTGACTGTATGACCTAAGTTACATCACGATGCGCCCCAATGTGAATAGCGGCGTATCTTTTTGTTAACAGGGTAACCTGATATGGTGGATATCACACTTTTGTGCGAGATGATTGGCCTGCTGGCTGGGTGGCACCGGCGTCCGCCCGAAGAGGTGGGGGAGATCAGCACAGAATGGTTTGAGCGGCGTATTATTCCCTGACAACAACCGAGTAGCGGTACCAGTTTGGTGTGAAATATTTCAAATTGCGCCATGGTGGGTCTAAGGTTAGGCCATAAACGCTCCTCATGATCGGGCAGAGTCACCTGGCGTGAGGACCACCGATATTGTGAAGCGAAGTGATTGTTGTGGCACATCAGTCCACCCGGCGCCACCGAGCGGGCACCCTCGCTTGCCTGGGTGCCGCCTTGTCTCTCGTGGTTTCCGGATGCGGTCCGCAAGACGAAACTCCGGTGCTGACCTGGTACACCAACCCCGATGACGGCGGACAGGCCGAACTGGCCCAACAGTGTACCGCCGAAGCTAACGGCGCCTACCGCATCGAAACCTCGATGCTACCGCGTGATGCCTCTTCGCAACGCGAGCAACTCACCCGACGGCTGGCCGCCGGCGACTCCACCATGGACATCATGAGTCTGGACCCGCCGTATCTGCCAGAGTTGTCCGAACCAGGGTTCTTGGCTCCGGTACCAGATGACGTGGCCGAGCGAACCACCCACGATACCCTCGACGGTGCGCTGGAAGGCGCGACGTGGAAAGACCAGCTCATGGGCGTCCCATTCTGGGCCAACACCCAGCTGCTGTGGTACCGCAAATCCGTGGTTGAAGAAGCCGGACTGGACATGGATGAACCGGTCACCTGGGATCAACTCATCGAGGTGGCTCGTGATCAGGACAAATTCCTAGCAGTCCACGGCGCACAAGCCGAGTCGATGACGGTCTGGGTCAACGCCATGATGGAATCCGGTGGTGAACAGATCGTGGAGAACCCTGAAGCTTCGGTGGAAGATACGGAAATTGGTCTGGACTCTGAGGCAGGTCGCAAGGCTGCCGAGATCGTCGGCACGATCGGGTCCGAAGGCCTGGGGAGCCCTGGGCTACCAACCCAAGCCGAGAACGAAGCCATGTTGGTCTTTCAGCAAGACCGTGGCTCCTTTATGGTCAACTGGCCGTTTATCTGGCCGGCCACCCAGTCTGCAGTGGAAGAAGGCCAGTTCGACGAGTCCTTACTCGACGATATTGGTTGGACCACATACCCGCGCACCTTCGCTGATCAGCAAGCCGCCCCACCCACCGGAGGCATCAACCTCGGTGTAGGTGCCGAATCAGAACACCAGGAGTTGGCTTGGGACGCCATTGAGTGCATCGTGAGTCCCGAGAACCAAGCCGAATACTTCATCAGCAACGGCAACCCGCCGGCCTCGGCGTCGGCTTATGACTACCCGGGCATCGATGAACAGTACCCGATGAAAGACGCCATCCGGGATTCTCTGGACATCGCAGCCCCACGTCCACAGACCCCGTACTACAACGAGGTCTCGACCGCCATCCAGCAAGAATTCACACCACCGTCTGAGGTGAGCGAAGAGACCGCGGGACGTACCGGGAACTTCATCACCGAAGTACTTCGAGGCGAGGCGTTATTGTGAGCTCAGCTACTCCTACTCAACAAACCCCAGAACCCGGCCGGCCGACGACAAACGCGCCGGCACCAGGGAAACAGAAACGGTCCCAACGCTCAAAATCCGAAGCCCGTCTCGGGTGGTATTTGGCCGGACCGGCTTTCTTCATCATGGTGCTGGTGATCTTCTACCCGTTGCTCCAAGCGGTGTGGGACTCGCTGTTCTCCTACCGTCTGACCGCACCCGATGACCGTGCCTTCGTCGGATTGGGTAACTATGCCACAGTGCTTACCGATGCGGTGTTCTGGCGGGACCTAGGAGTCACCGTACTGATCACGGTGGTGACGGTGTTGGTGGAGTTGGTATTGGGCTTCGCGCTCGCACTGGTGATGCATAAGGCCATACGCGGGACCCGTGGTTTCGTCCGCACCGTGATTCTGATTCCTTATGGGCTGGTTACCGTAGTGTCGGCCTACGCCTGGTACTACATGTTCTCCTCCGACTCGGGATACATGAACTCGTGGCTGGACTTTCTGCCTGGAGTCGATGAAAACCTGAACTGGTTTGCCCAGGCCGGTACCGCACTCACAGTGATCATGTTGTCCGAAATCTGGAAAACCACGCCGTTCATATCGCTGTTGCTCTTGGCCGGGCTTGCCCAGGTGCCTCAGGAACTGGAGGAAGCTGCTGCGGTTGACGGCGCAAATTGGTTCCAGCGACTCTGGCGCGTCATCATCCCCAATATGAAGGCTTCCATCATGGTGGCCGTGCTGTTCCGCGCGCTGGATGCCTTCCGCATCTTCGACGCGGTCTTCATCATGACGCAGGGCGCCTACGGCACCGAGGTGCTCAGTCTGTTGGCTTATCGCACGTCGATCGGACGACTCGAAATTGGTTTGGGATCTGCTGTCTCGGTACTGCTGTTCTTGGCAGTCGCACTGATTGCCTTGGTCTCTATTAAGATCTTCAAAGTCGATCTGACCGGTCAAGGAGGATCCAAGAAATGAGCACCACGGTTCGCAGCACTGGTGAGGCTACCTCCATGGAGGCCACCGCGGAGAAAGCCAAACGTCGCGGTTTATGGATCAAGGTCGGTTGGATCGTGCTGGTTGGATTTGTCACCCTATGGTGCCTGTTCCCGGTCGCCTCGATCTTGGCCACCAGCTTTAAGACCCCGGCGGATTTGTCCAACCGCAATTTCCTGCCCACCAACTTATCCCTGGTCAACTACGAAGAAATCATCGTGGGTGACTCCCGTGAGCTCTTCCTCTCCGCCTTGTGGAACTCCATCGGCATTTCGGTGATCGCCACCGCGATCGCCGTCGTGTTAGCCACTATCGCCGCCTATGCCATCGCGCGACTGGAATTTCCCGGCAAAAGGATTGTGCTCGGGGTGTCCCTGATGGTCTCGATGTTCCCGGTGATCTCTTTGGTCACACCACTATTCAATATGTGGCGGACCGTCGGTCTCTACGACACTTGGCTCGGGTTGATTATTCCCTACCTGTCGCTGACGCTGCCGATCTCAATCTGGACACTTGCGGCGTTCTTTCAGCAGATCCCCTGGGAGCTGGAAAAAGCCGCCCAGGTCGATGGCGCCACCCCATTCCAGGCCTTCCGCAAAGTCATTGTGCCGTTGGCTGCCCCCGGAGTGTTCACCACCGCGATCATCGCGTTCTTTATCGCCTGGAACGATTTCGTCTACGGCATGTCCTTGACCTCCACCGAATCTGCTCGTACCGTACCGGCGGCGCTCGCCTTCTTCTCGGGCGCCTCGCAGTTCGAGGACCCCACCGGTGCGATCTCCGCCGCGGCGATAGTGGTCACCATTCCGATCATTATTATCGTGGTGCTCTTCCAACGCCAGATTGTCTCGGGCCTGACCAGCGGTGCGGTGAAGGGCTAGTCCAGCGCCGGCCCCGGCGGTAGCATGACAGAACATCCAACCAATAGATAGGACACCAGCAGGATCATGGCATCGATTACTCTGGACCAGATAGTCAAACACTACGACGACGGATTCCCCGCCATTAAAGGCGTCTCTTTGGAGATCTCGGACGGAGAATTCGTGATCCTTGTCGGTCCATCCGGTTGCGGCAAGTCGACCTTGTTGCGCATGATCGTGGGATTGGAAGACATCACCGCCGGCGACCTGTACATCGACGGTCAGCGCGTCAATGAAGATGCGCCCAAAGACCGCAACCTGGCCATGGTGTTCCAGAATTATGCGCTCTATCCGCATCTGAGCGTCTTCGAGAATATTGCTTTCCCCCTTCGTCTGGCTAAAGCCAGCGATGCTGAGGTGACCGAAAAAGTCACGGAGGCCGCTAAACTTTTGGAGCTTACCGAACATTTGGAGCGCAAGCCCGCCAACCTCTCCGGCGGTCAGCGTCAGCGCGTGGCCATGGGGCGCGCTATCGTCCGGGATGCCGACGCGTTCCTGTTTGACGAGCCACTGTCAAACCTCGATGCCAAGTTGCGTGGTCAGATGCGGGCTGAAATCTCTCAGCTCCAGCGGCGTCTCGGAGTGACTTCGGTCTACGTCACTCACGACCAGACCGAAGCGATGACCCTGGGCGATCGGGTCGCGGTGTTGAAAAAAGGTGAACTTCAGCAGGTGGGCTCACCCCGTGAGCTCTATGAACAACCGCTGAACCTCTTCGTAGCCGGATTCATCGGTTCCCCGTCCATGAACTTCTTACCTGCCACGCTGAAAGATACAGAGGATGGTCCGGTGCTGTCCTCGCCGGTGGCCGATATCCCGGCAACCGAACGACTGCGCCAGGCAGCATCTGGTCGCGATATCGTCTTGGTGGGCCTGCGACCTGAATTCTTCGAAGACGCCAGCCTGGTTGATGAACGCAAACTCGACAACGGTTCGGTGTTCTCCGCCGATATCAGCCACGTGGAGTGGCTGGGCTCAGAACAGTATGGATACATTCCTTTCGAACAAGATCCGCGCGTGGCTGGACACCTTGACCAGCTGGCCAGCGAGCTGGATGCTGATGAGCTGCGTCCCCAGATCGTGGCCACGCTGTCTTCTGAGTCGCTGGTCCGCCCCGGGCAGAGCAAGAAATTGTGGCTCGATTCCTCCCGGATCCACATCTTCGACCCGGAAACCGGGGAAAACCTGACACGTGACGCTGAACGTGGGCGGGAGCTGACGCGACTTAAGGCCGAAGAACGGGCTCGCGAAATGGAGCTCGCCCGCTCTGAGCAACCGCACTAACGGTCAAGGTGGCTTTGGTTTTCGGGAGCGTCTTGATGTTGGGCGGCCAACTTCACGTAGATCTCCCAATTGCGTTGTAGCTGGGCCACTTCTTCGTCGCTCAGCTCCCGGCGCACCTTGGCCGGAACACCAGCGACAAGTGACCGGGGCGGAATAACGGTGCCCTCAGTCACCAGGGCACCGGCAGCAATCAACGACTGCTCACCAATCACCGAACCATTCATCACGGTCGCTGACATCCCGATCAAACATTCGGTCTCAACGGTGGCCCCGTGGATCACCGCGGAGTGTCCTACCGAAACGTTGTCGGCAATGGTGCACGGAAAACCCGCGTCGGCGTGCAAGACGACGTTATCTTGGAGGTTGGTATTGCGCCCCACACGGATCGGTGCCGTATCTCCACGAACGGAGACGCCGTAGAAGGCCGAAGAGTTCTCCTCCATCGCTACATCTCCGCTGAGAGTCGCGGTCGGAGCCAAGAAAACGGTGGAATCAATTCTCGGGCGTGCGCCCGCAATCGTCACAATGTGTGCCATAACACCATCTTAACGGGTGGGCCGGCGGTTGTCTGCCGGCGGGACTACTCGAAAATCACCGTGCGACGTCCATCCAACAGCACTCGGTGTTCAGCGTGCCATTGGACAGCTTGCGCTAACGTGGCCCCCTCCACAGAGCGACCGCGGTCGACAAAATCGCCTGCGGTGAGTCCGTGGTTAACCCGGTGGACGCGTTGTTCAATGATCGGGCCTTCATCCAGGTCCGCGGTCACGTAGTGTGCGGTGGCACCAATCAGCTTCACACCCCGAGCGTGGGCCTGGTGATAAGGCTTGGCACCCTTGAAGGAGGGTAAGAAGGAGTGGTGAATGTTGATTGCCTTGCCTTCGAGCTTCTGCACCAGCTCATCGGAGAGAATCTGCATGTACCGTGCTAGCACCACCAGTTCCACGTTGTATTCGTTGACCAGTTGCATCAGGCGGGCTTCGGCATCGGCCTTGTTGTCGGTACCGTCGGCGTTTTTCACCAGCGGGATATGTACGAAGGGGATGTCGTAGAAGTATGCCATCGGCTGCAGGTCGAGGTGATTGGACACGATGACCGGAACATCAATAGGCAAGGTCCCGGCACGCTGCTGGAAGAGTAGCTCGTTCAGTGTTCGGCCGTCTTTGGAGCACATGATGATGGTCTTGGTCCGTCCGTTGGCGTCCCAGACATTCAGGTCCATAGCAAAATCCTCGCGGACCTGGTCGAAGATCGGGTCAGCTTCGTCCCGGCTGTAGGGGGATGTGAAGGTCACCCGCATAAAAAAGGTCCCCGTGTCTGGTGAGCCGAATTGCTGTGATTCGGTGATGTCACCTTCTAACTTGAGCAAACAACCGGTGATCGCATGCACGATTCCGGGTTGATTGGCACATGACAGGGTCACGACCAGACGGTGCTCAGCGGCGGTATCGGCGGGCATTCAAATCCTTATCATCGTCAGATGCACTCGCCACAGCACTGTGTGTGTGGCGAGCAAACGGTTCGGTCGGTGTCAATCCTACGCTCCGAGGAGACTTTGACCAGCGGGTGTCGTACGTTTGACTTTCCGACATAGCTAGAAAAGGATTACCTAAGTAAAACTCATTAACTCACGTTGGAGTGATCTATGTACAAGAGTCTGACCTTGCATAAAAATATGGTGAGGTGGTTGATCGCGGTTGCTGTGGCAACTGCTGTTGTCGTGACCGGTCTCGGGGTGACCCAGCCGGCCATGGCTGCGATACAAAGAGTTGAGGGAGCGACCTTCAGCTGGGGCGTCAATGACGAGGCGACGGGGCGGGCCCCGTTTGGTCACAATCTGCTCATTGCCGGGGAGGTCCCGAACATCAATGAGGGCTCCACCCGCGGTGCGCGGACATTATCGAATGAAGAATTTGAGCAGTACTTCAGCGGCCAGGAAGGCAATGTATCGATCACCGGGCCTGATGGCGAGGTCAATACTGTGAAGAACCGCTACAGACCGGGGTCGCGTGTCAATATTGCGAACGGGACCGGCCATGTGGACCCAGAAACGAACTCCGGTCGCATCGAATGGGACGGTAGTTTCACCGTGATGTTCTACTCCGGGATGGTGTACTTCACGATCCATGACCCGGTCCTGACCTTGAAGGATGGTCACGGGGCCGTTACCGCAGACATGACAGGGTATGGTTCGGCGATTGATGACTTTTCCAAATGGGAAATTCTAGAACGTGCTGAAGACGTGGACATTGCAACGTTTCATAACGTCTCCGTGGACCTGAGTGAGGACGGTGTCTCAGTGACTCCGGATTATCAGGGCGTCGCGGTGGGCAACGTCGCAACACCGCAGAAGCGGGAAGGCCAGAACTGGGGTAGTTTCCCCCAAGAGTTCATTGACTTCGTGGAAGCGACCGGGTTGGGAGCCTACTGGTACAGCTCAGGCGGTGCTGCGGACCCGAAGAAGCTACCGCAGGCTATCTCGGTATCCTACACGCTATCCGAGCTGGAAGACGATGCCCTCTTCGCGGTACCCAGCCTGCAGGTCAAAGACGTGACGGACACCAGCGCGGTGGTGTCCTGGTCGGAAGCCTATGGTGCCACGGGCTACCAAGCTCAATATCGTGCTTCTGGCGAGGAAGACTGGACTGATCTGGTAGATGAATCGGACCAGTCCGCCAAGATCACCGGCCTTGAGCCCAAGACTCAGTACGTGGTGCGGGTTCGTTCAGTGGCTGGAGGAAACTTCACTGACTGGAAGACCCGAACCTTCACCACGGAGGCGAAGAACTACGGTGTCACGCATCGAATCACCTCCGCTGATGCCATCGATGGCCTGGGGCTGGAGATCTCACAGCCTGGTTTGACGCTCGAGGATCTGCCGGCACCAACCGGGCGCAGGAAGATCGCGATGATGATGGGAATTTTTGATCAGCCGGTCTCAGCTACGCCACTGGCTACCTCTGACGCGTTGAGTTACGGTATGCAAACGCCCAACGGGCAGGAACACAGCTCCACGTTGACAGTTCCCGCCGATAAATTGAACCCGGCTGGTGAATATTGGGTGGCTGCCTGGACCGGTGTGGGGCATCTGACCCCGGACACCGCGATCTATCAGGCCAAGATCGAGCTGACCGATGAACAGCGTACGGCCTTGTTTGAGGGGCAGATAGAAGAACGTTCGTCGGCCCCAGAGAACCTCCAGGTTGACCGTGTCTTTGACGTTCGTGCCAGCATTAGTTTTGGTAAGGAGGAGCCTCGGGGCGCCTTGGTGGAAATCAAAAAAGCAGACGAACCAGACTCAGCGTATCGCGAGGCGTCCTCGTTGAGTGGTTGGGGACCTTTTACAGTGACCTTGGACAACCTGACACCGCAGACCAGCTACGTGGTGCGTGTTCGCTACGATGATCTCGACGAGAACAATGCCCTCGGTGACCCAGCTTTCGTTGAGTTCACCACCAACGCACCGCGGGAAGCATTGCCGAAGGTAGCGAATCCGCGAGCTGAGTCTGTTGACGCCACCTCAGCTGATATTCGGTGGGATGAGCTGGAGCGCGAGGATGTTCAGGTGATGATCTCCTATGGCCGAAGTGGTCAGACCGCACGCCGGGTTGTTGATGCAGAAGTTGGTGCTTCCCACTACACGCTCAGCCGACTGGAGCCGGACAGAGAATACACGGCCAGTATTTACGTGCGTTCAGTTGAAGACAAGCGCTTTACCGGCGAAGCAACGGACATCACCTTCAGAACTGCTTCGGAATCCGAACCTGACGTTTCAGAATCGGCTCAGTCAGAGTCTGAGACCCCTGAGGACGTCGAAACCGACGATGCTGAATCCAACGAACCGACTGAGAGCGCGCCAGCAGCAACCACCTCGCCCAGTGTGGACGTTGCTGAACCCTCAACGTCACAACCCCCAACTGATACCGCCACTGAGGAGTCTCCAAGCCAGAACGGTACTCCCGACGGTGCAACCGATGGTGCCGACGACCATCAGCACCTCACACTGACGGTCGATCCAGCACAGGGGACTGCTGGAGACACTGTCACCGTGGGCGGCATGGAGTCACTGGCTGGACAGCAAGTTGACGTGTGGTTCCACTCGGAACCAGTTCACGTTGCCGATGGTGCACCGATCACCGAGCAGGGAACAGTGCAAGTTACGGTGCCGGGCCAGGCCGCGGTGGGTGACCATGAGTTTGTCGTATTCCCCGCGGGTCAAGCTGGCGATGAACTTGGTCGAGTTGCATTCACGGTGGTCGCCCCGAAGACGGCTTCTGCGAGCCAGCAGCCGGGCGGCAGTGAAATCGCAGCTGCCTCAACGCCAGATCACACCCAAAGTGTGGACCAGGCGCGCGGTAGTGCTGAAGCCAGTGATGAGCACGAGGCCTCGGTAGGATCCTCTCTGGCCAAGACCGGTGCAACCGTCCGCGGGATGATTCTGTTGGCTGGTGCCTTGGTGGGCTGTGGATGGCTGTTGAGACGCAGACACCCTCACCAACACTAGGTTGATGTTCGGGCCGTGTCGATCAGAGGCCAGACAGCAAAAGTCCCGGTTCGGGAACCTCACGGGAGGCCCCGAGCCGGGACTTTATCGTTATTCCAGGTGGGGTGGAAACTTATCGAAAGAGACTAGCCACGAACCTTCTTCTCGATGGCTTCGCCGACTGTCTGGTCAATGTTCTTCCAGTACTCGATGGCGTTGGAGACCACCGGCTCAATGACCTGGCTGAGATCACCGGAGACGGTGTCTACCAGGTCGTCGCGCTCCTGCTGGCTGAAGACCTCGCGCACCATGGCACCGGGCTGACTAAAGTCATCGTCGTCCTCACGCAAGGTGTAGGCCTGACGAACCAGCTCGCCATCGGCCTCCCACGAGCTAGGCACAACGCCTTCTTCATCGGAGTAAGAATCCTCGAAGGAGTTCGGCACGTAGTAGGAGCGGGCACCGGTGTGCTCGTACCACATATTTCCCTCGAAGTTGTAGGTGTGGACCGGAACGATCGGCTTGTTAACCGGTAGCTGTTGGAAATTGGTACCGATGCGGTAGCGCTGTGCGTCAGCGTAAGCGAAGTTACGGCCCAGCAACATCTTGTCGGGTGACATTCCCATACCGGGAACCATGTTCGCCGGGGAGAAGGCAGCCTGCTCGATCTGTGCGAAGAAGTTCTCCGGGTTACGGTTCAGCTCCATCACACCAACCTTGATGCGGGGGTAGTCCTTCTTCGACCACACCTTGGTCAGGTCGAAGGGGTTCACGCGGTAGGTTTTGGCGTCTTCATAGGGCATGACCTGAACGTAGAGGTCCCACTTCGGGAAGTTACCTTCGTCGATGGCTTCCATCAGGTCGCGACGGTGGAACTCAGCGTCCTCACCGGCCAATTGCTGGGCCTCTTCGTTGGACAGGTACTCCACGCCCTGCTGGGAGATGAAGTGGTACTTCACCCAGAACTTCTCGCCGGCTTCGTTATACCACAGGTAGGTGTGGGAGCCGTAGCCGTTCATGTTGCGCCACGACTTTGGCAAACCACGCGGTCCCATCAGGTAGGTGACCTGGTGTGCGGACTCGGGATTCTGAGTCCAGAAGTCCCACTGCATGGTTTTATCACGCAGGCCGCTGTCCGGCAGACGCTTCTGGGAACGAATGAAGTGCGGGAACTTCATGGGGTCGCGCACGAAGAAGATCGGAGTGTTGTTACCAACCAGGTCGAAGTTACCGTCTTCGGTATAGAACTTCAGCGCGAAGCCACGAACGTCACGCCAGGTGTCCGGAGAGCCCAACTCGCCGGCAACGGTGGAAAAACGGGCCAGCATTTCGGTTTCAGCACCGGGCTGAAAGACCTTGGCCTTGGTGTACTTCGAGACATCTTCGGTGACGGTGAACTTACCGAAAGCGCCGGAACCCTTAGCGTGCGGGCGACGCTCGGGAACGTTCATCCGGTTGAAGTGTGCCAGAGTCTCGACCAGGTGGTGGTCGTGCAGGACAATCGGACCATCGGGGCCAACGGTCAGCGAGTTCCGGTCACTCACGGCAGGAATACCTGCCTGGGTGGTGGAACCACCGGGATTGACGTTCTTGGAATCAGCCATGTCAATACTCCTTGAAATAGTGGGGTGGATAGTAGGGGCAGGAAATCATTCGGGTGCGGTTTCGTTGTTCTGTGACCGTGATGCAACCGCAGACGCTGGGTCGAGAACTTCAGGTTCGGCCTGTTGAGCTGCGCACTCAGTGCAGATCCCGTGGTAGACCACGTGGGCCACGGTGATCTTCATCCCGTGGTAGCCCTCCGGGTGCATACATGGGGCATGGCCGACCGCGCAACTGACATCATCGATGCGACCGCACCCCGTGCAGACCACGTGGTGATGGTTGTCGTTGAGTTCGGGTTCGTAACGGGCGGGGGAATTTGGCAATTCCAGCTTACGGAGCAGGCCAACATGAACCAACGAGTGGATCACGGTGTAAATCGATTGGACCGTGATACCTGGCAGAGTGCGTCGGACCATGTCTAAGACGTTGTCGGCCGTTTGATGGGGTGTGGCCTCAAGAGCTTCCAACACCGCAAGGCGCTGTTTGGTGACTCGAAGCCCGGCCTCGCGAAGTTCAGGACGCCAGTCATGCGACACCGGGGCTTGAAGCGTCCCCGGAGCATCATGAGGTCGGTGTCCATGCTCTGCGATCATGTTTCTAGTCTCCCAATTTTGAATGACTCAGAAAAGTGAGGTGCACCTAAGCATGAATGATTCAAAATAACCGTTTCTCATGGGTTGGAGTGACCCCTGAAACTGATGTCATCGACAGCGTAGCTGGGGTGCGAAGCCAGCTAGGATAGAAGCGGTTGCACACTGCGTAGGTGGCCACACCAGCGGAAAGTGACCAGCACTAGCTGTGCGAGGTGTGATCTGCCAGGCGTTTTTTCGTCAGGTACGTTGCACTGTGTCACCGCTACTGCGCTGAGATAGAGCGGGTGATGGAGCCGTTCACCAGGGTTCCGCACTCCTGAAACGAACGTGCGCAACGAGTCGCGCACCCGTGAGACCACCTTGCCGGTGGCTGACGGCCCACGATTGTGAAGGATCACGATGACAGAGCAGAATTCGCTCAACACCCAACCTCTAGCAGAGCTCGACCCCGAAATTGCTACCGCCATTAACGATGAATTAGGCCGGCAGCGTAACACCCTCGAAATGATCGCTTCGGAGAACTTTGTTCCGCGGGCCATCCTGGAAACTCAGGGTTCGGTATTGACCAATAAGTACGCCGAGGGTTATCCGGGGAAGCGCTACTACGGTGGGTGTGAATTCGTCGATGTCGCTGAGAACCTGGCGATTGATCGGGCCAAGAGTTTGTTTTCTGCCGAACACGCCAATGTTCAGCCCCACTCTGGAGCTCAAGCCAACGTGGCCGTCATGCAGGCACTGATGGACCACGGTGACACCATGCAGGGCCTATCGTTGGCTCATGGTGGTCACCTGACCCACGGGATGAAGATCAATTTCTCTGGACGCAACCACCGCGTGGTCGCCTACGAAGTAGACCCAGATACCTACCGCATCGATATGGATCAGGTGCGCGAGCAGGCCAAGGCCGAACGCCCCGCGGTGATCGTCGCCGGCTGGTCGGCTTATCCGCGTCAACTGGACTTCGAAGCCTTCCGGTCGATCGCCGACGAGGTCGACGCCAAACTGTGGGTCGATATGGCACACTTTGCCGGTTTGGTTGCCGCCGGTTTGCACCCCAACCCGGTGCCCTACGCTGATGTGGTCACCTCCACCGTGCACAAGACCCTGGCCGGCCCCCGTTCTGGCTTCATTCTCTCCACCGCGGATTTGGCCAAGAAGATCAACTCCTCGGTCTTCCCGGGTCAGCAGGGTGGTCCGTTGATGCACGCCATTGCGGGTAAGGCTGTGGCCTTTAAGATCGCTGGTACGGAAGAATTCGCCGAGCGTCAGAAGCGCACACTGGAAGGCGCCAATATTCTGGCCGAGCGTCTCAGCGCCTCAGATGTGGCTGAGCACGGTGTTTCTGTGCTCACCGGTGGTACCGACGTCCACCTGGTGCTGGTGGACCTGCGCAACTCGGCCATGGACGGTCAGCAGGCGGAGGACTTGTTGCACCGCGCCGGCATCACTGTCAACCGCAACGCTGTGCCGTGGGATCCGCGTCCGCCGCGGGTCACCTCCGGCCTGCGCATTGGGACTCCTGCACTGGCTACCCGCGGATTCGGCGCTACCGAGTTCGAAGAAGTTGCCGATATCATCGCAACCGCCCTGAAACCTGGTGCCGATGAAGAGCAGCTACGTGCTCGCGTGGTGAAGCTGACCGAGAACTTTCCGCTGTACTCGGGATTGGAAAACTGGTAACGACGCTGCCGGAGGAGACTTCATTTCATGACGGCTCAGAAACTTGATGGCCGAGCTACAGCGGCAGCCATCAAAGAAGACCTGAAAAACCGCGTGGCAACTCTGCGTGAGCGGGGCAGGACACCGGGGCTTGCGACTGTGCTGGTCGGCAATGATCCGGCGTCACAATCCTATGTGGCTGGTAAGCACCGTGACTGCGCTGAGGTGGGCATTAACTCCATTCAGAAGCAACTGCCTGCAGATGCCACCCAGGATCAGGTGTTGGCTGTGGTGGAAGAACTCAATCAGGACCCCAACTGTACCGGGTACATTGTGCAATTGCCCTTGCCCGCGCACATTGACACCCAAGCTGTGCTGGAGGCGATTGATCCGAGTAAAGATGCCGACGGATTGCACCCCATGAACCTGGGGGCACTGGTTGCCTCGGCCTCAGCGGAGCTGAATTCTCCTCTGCCATGTACGCCTAAAGGCTGCGTGGATTTGCTCAAGCACTACGGCATTGATCTAGCCGGCAAGCACGTTCTGGTGATTGGTCGCGGGGTGACCATCGGTCGCCCCGCGGGCCTGGTACTGACTCGCAAAGATGTCAACGCCACGGTGACCCTCGCTCATACCGGCACCACCAATCTCGATGAGCTACTTGGCCAAGCCGATGTGATCATTGCAGCTGCAGGATCCCCGCATATGGTCACCGCCGACAAAGTCAAAGACGGTGTGATCGTGCTGGATGTGGGCGTCACGCGCGCCGTCGGTGAGGATGGCAAGGCCAAAATTACCGGAGACATTGACCCTGCTGTGGCAGAAAAAGCCTCGTGGATGGCGCCCAATCCCGGTGGCGTGGGCCCCATGACCCGGGTTGAGTTAGTCTCCAACGTGGTGGAAGCTGCCGAACGAGCCCTGGCCAACGCCGGCTAATCACGGGGACCGTCGAAGGTATCTAACACCTTCGACATAGCCTGCCGAATAGTACGCTGTTCGTCCTCCGTGAGCACATCCAGGAAGTGCCTTTTCACCGTGGAACGATGATCAGCTAGCACACTGGTATACACCTGCGCCCCGAGCTCGGTAATTTGGGCCACCACTGCCCGCTCGTTATCTGCGTTGCTTGCCCGTTGCACCATTCCACACTTCTCTAGTTGAGAGACCTGGTAGGTCATCCCCGAGCGCGAATGCGCCAAATAATCAGCCAGGGTATGCATACGCAAGCCCTCCGGGTGGCGATTGAGCCGATCCAGAATATGAAACTGTACCCGCGTGAGCTCGTGGTTCTCCTGCATGAGGCGTTCTGTTTGACGCCTCAAATAGGCGGCCGCGGTCATCAACGCGGTGTAGGTCTGCACCTGGTCATCGGACAGATCATGAGCGGGCATCATGAGGCTATCCTACGAGCTTTCCGCGGTGAGTTTGAATTCGAATTAGCGGGTGTTACAGTAGCCTGAGCGGAAGAGAGTTCGAAATCGAACTGACGGTGAGGTTTCCTGTTCAGGAGTTTGGGTGAGTACTGCCAGTAGCCAGCACAGATCGGCCGAGGATTCCGGGACGACTTCGGTCATCATGGTCTTTATCGGCCTGATGATTACCATGCTGTTGGCTTCGATGAACCAGACGGTTCTCTCCACCGCTCTACCCACCATCGTCGGTGAACTCGGTGGCGTTGACCAGATGACCTGGGTGATCACCAGCTACATTCTTGCCACCACTATTGCCATGCCCATCTTTGGGCAGATCTCCGATATTTTTGGCCGAAAACCCCTGCTGTTCTTTGCGATTGGGTTGTTTGTGGCCGGTTCCCTGGTCGGTGGATTAGCGCAAAGTATTGAGTGGCTGATCGTTTCCCGCACAGTCCAAGGTATCGGCGGTGGCGGATTGATTATTCTCTCCCAAGCAGCCATCGCAGATGTGGTCCCAGCCCGACAACGCGGTAAGTACATGGGACTGATGGGGGCAGTTTTTGCCCTGTCCTCGGTAGTAGGCCCCTTGCTGGGTGGTTGGTTTACCGAAGGTCCCGGCTGGCGTTGGGCTTTCTGGATCAACCCGCCGCTGGGACTGGTAGCGGTCCTTGCTGTGGCCTTCTTTATGCGCCTGCCCCGCCACGAACACGCCCGTTATGTGAAACTGGATTATTTGGGCATGACCGTGATGGCCACCGCCACCACCTGTCTGGTGCTGGTGATCACCTGGGGTGGACACCAATACGCCTGGAACTCACCGACCATCCTGGGGCTGATCGGTGCGGTGGTAGTACTTGCCGTCGCATTTATCTGGATCGAAGCCAAGGCCACTGAACCGGTGATCCCGCTGTCGCTGTTTAAGGAACCGAATTTCGTCTTGTCCTCCCTGGCCTCGCTGATGGTCGGGATTGCCATGTTCGGTGCCCTGGGGTATTTCCCCACGTATATTCAGATGGTCACCGGCGTCAACGCCACCCAGGCCGGACTGCTGATGGTCCCGCTCATGGGCTTCTTCCTGGCCAGTTCCATTGTGACCGGTATGCTGGTCTCACGCACCGGACGCTATAAGATCTTCCCACTGGTCGGAACTATCGTGATCATCCTTGGGCTCGTGCTGATGTCCGAGTTGCGTGTGGACTCACCGCTGTGGTGGCTGTGCACCACCCTGGCGATCTTCGGTATCGGGCTGGGCATGTCGCTTCAAATTCTCACCCTGATTGTGCAAAACGCCTTCCCGCATTCCATGGTCGGAACCGCCACCGCCTCCACCAACTTCTTCCGACAAATTGGTGCCACCACCGGATCCTCCGTCGTCGGGTCACTGTTCGTTCAACGACTCACGGCAGCATTGCAGGACCGACTCCCGGAACTTCTTTCTGGGGAGGTCGCCGGTGTTGACGGCGACGCGAACTCCTTGACCCCGGAAGCAGTCCACCAGCTACCCGCACAACTGCAAGATGCAATTGTGGTCTCGTATAACGACGCGCTGTTGCCGATTTATCTGTTTCTCACCCCACTAGTGGCTGTGGCCTTTATCGCTTTACTGTTCGTGCGCAAGACGCCATTGGCCACTAGTGTTAACCACCATCAACCTGCTGAGGTGATTCACCGCACCGGTGGGTAGAGTCCGGCCCGGTGGCAACATTGCAGACCCAATTGGCGTGGCACGCGATGGTTCAGCGATACTAAATAGCATGCAGTCCTTGGATTCATCCCAGCAACAACAATCCCGCCGTACCACTCTGAGTGTTTCTCGGCTGTCGTTGACGGTCATGATTATCGTGTTGCTGGTGGCCATCGTGTTCGCGGCCAACCAGAATGACGTGATCGGGTGGCTGGTGGTGATCATCAGCGGTGCCTGGTTGATCCTGGCTATTATCGCGATGTTCTGGGTACGCAAAGGCGCCCGAGCCATTAGCCGGCAGGCCACCACTCTGAACGCCAATTTGGCTGCTCAGGCCAACCCCGGTTCTGCTAGCGGTGGAGGAACCACCGTGGTGGATGAGCCGGCAACCGATCCGATGCGCGATACTAAACTGGACCACTCGTTCAAGATCGTGGAAGTCCAAAAGAGGGTGATCTCTCAGGAACTGGCCAAAGGCCAAGACGCCGATTCGGAGATGATCGACCGCGCCCTCGACACCATTGAAATGACCGCTGCCAATGCCCGGGACATGATCCGCCCGGATCGCCACCGTCGTTCTGATGACGATCAAGACTCCGGCGGGGGAGCGGTCTCCGGGACCGTCATTAACTAATCCGGGCTGCTGGGTTCACGCGGTAGGCTAGTGGGGTGACTGATTCGCCGCAGACCCCAAGCCCAGAGACCACCGCACCCGCCCGGGGCACAGCCAGCGTTCGCCACGCCCATGCTGGGGCCCCCAAACCCCAAGATGCAGTGCGGGTGGCTACAGTCAACGTCAACGGCATTCGTGCCGCCTACCGGCGAGAGATGAAGTCCTGGTTCGATGGGCGCGGAGTAGACATTCTCGCGTTGCAAGAAGTCCGGGCCAACGGAGAGATCCTGCGCGAGTTGCTTGGCGAGATCACCGGCGACGAATGGGATGTGACCCACATTCACGACGCTGAGGCAGAAGCTAAGGGCCGTGCCGGGGTGGCCGTCGCCTCCCGTTGGGAGTTTGACCAGACCCGCACCGGCATTGGGGATAGCTACTTCGACAACGCTGGGCGCTGGGTGGAAGTCGATCTCACGCTTCCGTCAGGTCAACCGGTCACCGTGGTGTCCGCCTATGTGCACTCCGGTGAAGTCGACACCCCGAAACAAGATGATAAATACCGGTTCCTCGACCAAATGTTGGTCCGCATGCCCGAATTGGCTACCGAGCATCGCTTGGCTGTGGTCACCGGTGACCTCAACGTCGGACACACCGAACTCGATATCAAGAACTGGAAAGGCAACGTGAAAAACTCTGGATTTTTGCCCGAAGAACGTGCCTATTTCGACCGGTTCTTTGACCCGGACCAGCTGAACTGGGTTGACGTGGGGCGTAGCCTGGCCGGAGATATCCCCGGCCCCTATACCTGGTGGTCCTACCGGGGCAAGGCCTTCGATAACGACGCGGGGTGGCGGATCGACTACCAGATCGCCACACCCGATCTGGCCGACAAAGCCATCACTGCCGTGGTGGATCGAGCCCCCAGTTATGACACCCGGTTCTCCGACCACTCGCCGCTGGTGGTGGACTACCAGTTCTAAGACTCTCCCTGGTGTCGGTGATGTTGATGCTGTAGTCCTGATTGTCCTGTTTTCCCCTGTTCTTCTTCTCGACGCGCCACGAGCTCAGAAAGGCCAAGATTCCCGTGAGTGATGCATCCAGCACTTCCTCGACCCCCGCAGCACCGACCGAGATCGGATCGGGACCGCTGGGCCCGGCCGACGTGCTCGCCACTGATCTGTCCAAGACCGCCCACCTGGTTGGGGCCTCTGGCACCGAGCACCGGGTGCTGTCAGGCATGCAGCCCTCGGCGGATTCCTTGCACCTGGGGAACTACTTGGGGGCGTTGGTGAACTGGGTGAAGACTCAGCAGGATTTCCAAACGCTGTTCTTCATCCCCGATCTACACGCCATCACCGTTCCCCAGGATCCGGAAAACCTCCGGCAACGCACACGGGTCGCTGCCGCTCAGTACATTGCCGGGGGAATCGACCCGGAACGCTCCATCCTCTTTGTCCAGTCCCAAGTGCCTGAGCACGCCCAGCTGGCCTGGGTGCTGGAATGCATGACCGGGTTCGGTGAAGCCACGAGGATGACCCAGTTCAAGGACAAGTCCGCCAAGGAAGGTACCGAGCACGCCGGGGTGGGGCTTCTGGCCTACCCGATGCTGATGGCCGCCGACATTTTGCTATATCAGCCACAGGGAGTCCCAGTTGGTGACGACCAGCGCCAGCACATTGAACTGACCCGTAATCTGGCGCAACGGTTCAACTCCCGCTACGGGGAGACCTTTGTGGTCCCCAACGGCTTCTACCCCGAAACCGGTGCCCGCATCTACGATCTGCAACAACCGACAAAGAAAATGTCGAAGTCCGCAGAGTCACCGAATGGGTTGATCAACATTCTCGACCAGCCCAAGGTGATCGCCAAGCGCATTAAGTCTGCGGTGACCGATGCGCAGACCGAGATCCGCTTCGACCCGGAAACTAAACCCGGGGTATCCAACTTGCTGTCGATCTTCGCTGCGATCTCCGAGTGCGAGATCGATGAGATCGTCGCCGAGTACCAGGGCAAGATGTACGGGCACCTGAAGGTCGATCTCGCCGAGGCAGTCACTACCCGGTTGCAGCCGGTGCGCACCCGAGCGCTGGAGTTACTGGATGACCCCGCCGAACTAGACCGCATTCTGGACGCCGGTGCCGAGAAAGCGCGCGAGATTGCTACCCCGGTGCTGGCCGAGGTGTACGCCAAGGTCGGGTTCCTGCCTCCGCGCGGCTAACCGGGTAGTGAGTCCCGGCTAACCGGGCTGGGCGATATCGGAGGGGGCTGCCAACTGAATGGTGCGCGGTTGCAGATCATCACCGATGATCATCCCGCGCCCGACCGGGAATTTCCGTGGCCTGTTGCGACCGATCAGCCGGCCCTCATCCGGATCCCCATCCAGCATGATCGTGGTGGCACCGGTCTCGCGCACACTGGTGATAAACGGCTCGAACATCGCCCGGGAGGCACCCCGGATTCGGCGCGCCATCAGCACGTGGAAGTTGATATCCACGCCCATGGGCACGAAAGGCACAAACGGTGTCAGCGGAGAAACCCCGCCGGCTGCCAGCACATCGTAGTCATCAACCAGCAATACGATCTGGTTCTCACTTGAGGGCTGGAAGGCCCCGGGCGTGGGATCCTGCGGGACCCGGTTGGTCAGCTCCTTGACCACCGCCTCCGAGAGCTGGGTGGCCAGTGATGCCGAGGTGGCATAACCGCCCATATACTGCTCCGGGATCACCTCGTGCAATTCCCGGCGCGGGTCGCAGACCGCGAAGACGAGTTCCTCACTGGTGTACTGGGACATCAGCTCCTGGGCCAGCGCGATCAGCGTGGAGGTCTTGCCGGAATCGTTATCGCCCATCATCAACAGGTGCGGGCTAGACCCGGTGAGATCCAGATACCGAGTTGAGGAATCCCGCTCCATCATGCCCAAGCGCAGGGTGCCCGGCGTGGTGGGTGCGACGAGCTCATCCTGGCGGATCAGGTGCGGTAGCAACCGGACCGTATGCGGTGAGGAGACCGGGTTCTTCTGGGTGATTTGAGTAATCGTGACCGACAGCCCCTGACCCAGGGTGGCCGGATCGGGGTTGGCATCCAGGCGGGGTAGTGCGATTTGACCGATCAGCCCATCGGTGTGGAACCCGCGGCCCGGTTTATCACCGGGGATATTCTTGGCGATCTTTGAACCGTGGACAGAATCGGCCGGTTCGGAGAGTTTCAGTTCCAACCGGGTCCCGAAGAAGGACTGCTGGGCTAGCCGGATTTCATTCCAGCGGGTCGCGGTGGCGATCACGTGGATACCGAATCCGCCACCGCGGGTCAGGATGGAGTAGACCGCGTCCTGGAGTTCATCGAACTCCTCGAGCAGCCCACCCCAGCCATCAACGATCAACACCACATCGCGGACATCAATATTGGGCAGTTGCCCGTCGTCGAAGAGCTGACGCATGGTGGCCAGCGAGTCGATTTCGCGCTCTTCAAAAATCTGCTCGCGTTCAGTGAGTAGATCGGCCACCTCTTCGACTGTACGGCGTAGCCGTTCGCGCCGGGTGCGCCCAGCGACCCCGGCCACGTGCGGTAGCTCCGAGATGCCCAGCAGACCGGTGCCCTTCAGGTCCAAGCCGAAGATGCTGACCTGGCGGGGGTCGTAGTTATCGGACAGCGATAGGGCCAGGGTTTTCAACGCGGTGGACTTACCCGAGGAGGGTCCGCCCAGGATCACCACGTGCCCGCCCGCGCGGGTCAGGTCCAGCTGCCAGGGCCCCTGCCACTGGTGGGCCGGATCATCGAGCAGACCCAGGGTCGCGGTCAGCGGTCCCGGCGCCGAGGAATCATGGCGGTGGGTGCCACGCCCCGCAGTGGGGGTCTCGGCCAGGGCGGCAGTGGAGACCCCGGGGGCCTCGGTGCGCCCGGTGGAGGCCACCGCGACATCCAAACTCACCGAATCCGGTAGCGGGGCCAGCCAGATCGGGTCGGTGACCCGCGGTTTGGAGCGCATGAGCTCCACCGCGGTGCCCAACACCGTGGGGCCCTGGGTTTCAGGTTCTAGCCCGCCACCGGGGACCAGCTCTTGTTCGCCACAGCCTTCGTCTCCCTCGGCTTCGGCCAGTTCGTGCTGGTGCTCGGCCTCCAGCTCCTCGGCCCGGACCCGGGCAATATCGTCGAGCAGCTCACTGGCGTAGTAGAACTCGGGGATCGCACCGGGGTGGTCGGTGACCGGAACCGAGTCGTCCGTGGTTTCGGCTGCCATCGGTCCGGAGACGAAACCGGCCCGGAACCGGGTATAGACGGTGGTATCGACCTTGAGATAACCGTAGCCGGGTAGCGGCGGCAGGTGGAAGGCATCGGGGGTCTCCAACACCGTGCGGGATTCGGCCTCCGAGAGGGTTCGCAAGCCCAGCCGGTAGGACAAATAGGTATCCAGCCCGCGGATCTTCCCGCCTTCCAGGCGCTGGGAGCTCAGTAGCAGGTGCACCCCGATCGAGCGCCCAATACGGCCGATGGACATGAACAGTTCGATAAAGTCTGGCCGGGCCGAGAGTAACTCGCCGAACTCATCGATCACCAAAAATAGGTGCGGTAGCGGGGGCATGGCCTCACCCTCAGGCGTATCGGCCAACCGGTGGCGCAATTGCTGGTACTCGGTGATCGAGGACAAGTTGCCGGCCTGGCTGAGTAGCTCCTGGCGGCGTAGGATCTCGCCCTGCAGTGAGGAATAGATGCGATCCACCAGCGAGACATCATCGGCCAGATTGGTGACAATACCAGAGACGTGAGGGATCCCGGCAAAGGGCGCGAAGGTCGCACCACCCTTATAGTCGACCAGCACCAGGTTCAGCATATCGGGCGGGTGGGTCAGCGCTAGCGAGAGCACCAGGGTGCGCAAGAGTTCAGACTTACCCGAGCCGGTGGCCCCAACACACAGCCCGTGCGGGCCCATACCGTTATGGGCGGACTCTTTGATATCCAGCAACACCGGGTCCCCGGCATCATCCAGGCCGATCGGGACTTTGAGAAAGTCCGGGCCCATCCGGGGTTGCCAGGCCCGCTCCAGGGCCTGATCGGTCATTTCGGTCATCTCCAAGAGCTTGGTAAAGGACTGGGCCTGATCATTTTCCGTGTGCTCCAGCGAGTCATGATCTAGCCGCATCGGGGCGACCATCCGAGAGATCCCGGCGGCCAGTGCCGGACCGGAATCATCCAGTGCGCCCAAGAAGGTCTGTGGGGTTCCAGTGCCGGCCAGACCGAAATTTTCGATCCGGGTTTGGGTTTCCCCGATATTTCCGGTGGCCTTGATGCGGGCTGAGATCTCCCCGGGCTCATCCAGCTGTTCGGCAACCGCGTGAATCACGGTGACACCCAGCTGGTGGCTGGTCTCGGTACCCGGGACCGAGAAATTCTCTACCGAGCGGGACCGGGTCAGATCGATAATGATCAACCGGGGAACCGCGGTCTGCAGAATCTTGGCGTGGATGGTATTGCGGCGCGATTCGGCCGAGGACTGATACCGGTGGGCCAGATCCTGTTTGAGTAGCTTGGCTAGCTCCGGCATGCTCGGGGCCAGCCGGGGCAGCGGGCCACGTTGGGTGGGCTGACGCTGATCCAGAATATGGGGAACCCGGCGCAGCCAAGACCATTCGGCCTGAGCATGCCGGGGTACCGCGACCGCTAAGTGCACGTCTTCGGGAGAGTGCAGGCTGATCAGCTGCAGGATGATATTCCGGATCGCCGTCGAGCAGAAAAGCGAGGATCCGATCACCGAAACCGTGTGCTGTTGGGCAAGATTCAGCGTCAGTGGCAATTCCGGGGTGGTGGCGAATCGGTCCTGGAGCACCTGCAGTTGTTCGGTCAGGTGCGGGTCGGTTTGCTGGGAGTAGTCCTCTTCGCCCTGCAGGCGGATCGGGAACCCGGCGCCATCGCCGACACCGAGACGAATGTCGAGAAAGTCGGAGTGATGCCGGCGACGTTCCCAGGCACGCCAGGGCGTGGCCAGATACTCGATCAGGGCATCCGGCGGCGGATTGACGTCGGCAAGTTCTTGGCGGCGCTGATTTTCTTTGGCGGTTAACTCATCACGGACGCTCTCCAAGTATTCCAGATAGGAATTCCTGGCGCGCTGGCGCTTGCGGGTTGCCTTACCGGATTGGGACATCATCATCACGATCGCCCCGATCACCGTCACCACCATCATGATCGCCCCGACGGCGGCGAACGGGGAATTGCGTAGCAACATCATCACCGACATGGCCGCGGCAATACCGATCAGCGGGATCAGCCCGATAAAGCCCATTCCGGCTGCACCAGTATCCTCGATCATCGGGGGTTTATTGACGTTATGCGGTTCCGGTTCGCTGACCGGAACCGTGGAGCGGGCCGGACGGTGAAAGAGCCCGCCGGTGTCGATCCGGCTATCGGTCAGGGCGGTGGCCTCGTGAACGGGGGTGGCCGATTCTTCTGCCTGTGGTTCTGGGTTCGCGGTTTTGGTCGTTGCTCGTAGGCTCACAGTTCTCCGTCCGTGGCAATTTTCAGGGCGCGGCCGGCAATCGAGGCCACCTGGAGGCGCGCCTTCTCGGATAACAGTGATAGTTGTACCGGGGCTCCGGCGGCCAGGTGGAGGTCGTAGCGCAATGTCAACAGCGAACGCCGTCGGGTGGCCGCGAAATGGTCCTCTAAGCGTGAGTGGCGCGCCATCTTCCAGAAATCGCGCCGGGTGGCCCGGCTGGTTCGGTAGCTATCGACAAGCAACGGCATCATCGCCAGCTCCGGGTAGGCCGCGGCGACCCGGGTGCAGAATTTCTCAGTGGCTTCCACGGCAGCCGGATAACACGGCACCGGAATGATCAGCTCGTGTAGCCCGTGGTGCAGTGGCTCGAGCAGGTCCAGGCGTGGTGGCAGGTCGAAGAGTGTCACCGCAGCGTTCTGGGCGTAGTACTGGAAGGCATCGTTGATGCACTCGCGATCCAGATCATCGGGGTGGGTGGCGAACTCGCTGACCACGGTGAGGTTCTCGGCCGGATCCGGGTCGATCCGTCGTTGCAGGCCGGCCTCAGCGGATAACGGGTGGTTGAGCTCAACGGCATAGATCGGCTCGGTACGAATCGAGACAAATTGGCGTGCCATCAAGGCCACCAGGGTGCTCACCCCAGCCCCGCCCACCGGCGACATCACCGCGATCCGGCGCCCCGAGGTCACCGGGGCCTGGCACATCTCCAGGGCGTCCTCGAGCTGTTCCGGGAAGGGATCGGAGGCGAACAGGTATTTCACCGCTCGCCAGCCACGTAGCACCAGGCTATCGCCGCGACGCGCCGGCAACTCCGGGGAGGAGGGCGCGGGTTGTTGGTGGCGACGTTGGCTACGCGGAGTTTCGGGTAGCGGGTTCTGCTGTTGGGGTGGGGGAGTGGAATTGAGGCGAGAAACATTTCCGTGAGAGTTCATCTCGGTAAGTCCTCTCAAATTTGGGACATGATGTGGTGGTCACCGGCGGGAGTCAATGACCGGCTAGAACACATTGACCAGTTGGCCGTAAATACCGAAGGTTCCGATCAACAGCGGGAAGATCGTGATGGCCAACAGCATCTCTGCCCGGCGGGCGGCAATCCGCAGCCAGGCGGCGATATGCGGTGGCAACTGAAGCAGCCGCACGGCCACAACGATCACGATGGTGGCGATCAACAGCACCATGGTCAGCCAGTCGGGCACGTCGTTACGGAACAGCCAGGCGTAGTAGACCAAGCCCAGTAAGAGGGTCGCGATCATGGCGGTACGTTCAATCACCTGCGGCATGGTGCGCGCTCGCAGTCCGATCAGTGCCAAGAGCACCAGACCCAATCCGATGGCCCAGCCATTATCCCGTAGCTCACGGAGGAGATACAGCCCAGTCACAAAGGACAGGCAGCATACCAGTACCGCGGTGGAGAGACCTTCGTGGGCCTGGCTGACCGCCCGGGAGATGCGGACTCGCTGGGGTCGCTCACCGGCGGCTAGGTGATCGTCGATGCTGGTGAGCCCGGAGAGGATCAGGGCGAAGCGTGGCAAGATCCCGATGATAATCACGGTTGCGGTGGCCAAAGACATGCCCCGGTAGCCCAGATCATCGATCCAGGTGATTCCAGCCCACCACAGTAGTCCGAAGAACACCATGGAGGTCACCGCGATCACGATGGTGTGCATCGCTCGATGCGTAACGGCTAGACAGAGCACTAGCAGTCCGAACCATAGGCAGGATTCAAACCACGCCGAGGTGATCCCGTCGCGGTAGTTCCACTGGGTGAGCGCGAAGATCAGTGCTGAGGGGATGACCAGTTCCAGGTCGCATTTGACCAGTTCCTGCCCCAGGCCGGCCATCAGAGCGAGGAGGCCGGCGGAGATACCTAGTCCGATATTGCGGGCCAGATCGGGCTCAAGCTGACCTTGTAGGCCGGTCACGAGCACGGTGAGCAGCATCGTGAGCAGAGCAATCGTGGTCAGCCGGCCTCGGCGAATGGTCCACGTGGCGGCGGAATCGGAGGTGAGTTGCCCGGTGGTATCGGCCAGGTCGTAGACGATGGGGGCATGAATGGCTTGATCTCGACGATCCAGCCGAATTTGTGCGCCATCAACAATCGAGGCGTCACTCAGGGTCTGAGAGGTCGATAAGGAGCGACCACCAACCGGAGTCAAGGTCAGTTCGCGGGGGTTCGGCGGAGATTGTGGGTGGGTCAGCTTGAGAACTTCGGGCATCAGCTCACCGACTGGAACGGACTCCGGAAGCATCAGCTCGACATTGCGCTGGTCAGATAAGACAGTAAGGCGTAAGTATTTGCTCATGACTCGACGTGCATTCCATCCTGATCGATCATCATCACCACTACCGCACCGTGAGGATTCAGTCGTTGCCGCTCTTGTTGTTGAAACAGATGCATGATGAAGGAATATCCCACGCATCCTGCGCAAATCAGAGCGGCCACCACGAGGCTAATAATGGCGTGTTTGATTCCGTCGTTGTACTTTCTATTGCGGCGTTCGCGGCCAAAAAGAAAAGCCATCGTTAGTCGCTGGCGACGAACCGAGAGAGACTCTAGGAGTTGTTCGTCATGATCGAGCATCAACTAGTCCTGTACTTCTGTCATGGGGGCAAAGTTGTCCCAGGTGGGCACACTTCATTTTTGACGGTTTAGTCGGAAAAATCAATATAACCCCAAGCCGTGCCAGGTATTTCAAATCTGCAAACGAAAATAAATCCCCTCGGAGTGGATAAGTGTTTCCCTCCGATGAATAAAGGGTTAAATCTGAGTAACCTGCGTTTGGGTGGTCGTTACTCTCCCAGGTCAGTGCAAAGTTATTCAGAATCACGACAATCTCGCTACGTCCCCATGCTCATGCGGAAGCAGCGTCTCGATCCGTCGCTGACTTCGGAATACTCAGGAAATTATCAGGGATGAACGGTGGATTCTGGCGGGGCGTATCTGCAATAGTTGCATCTGTACCCGGAAAGTTCGGTCGACAATGTGAAGACAGTCCGTGAATCATTAATTTTTAGACTTTCGATGTATTGCGTCGTAGAGAAGATCAAAGGAGAGTTATCGTGAAATTCGATATGGGCTCAAGCACCCTGTCCACCTTGAACCAGCAGACCTCCGGTTCCAATGATGATCTGGGCGGACTGGTCCGTCAGCTTGTTGATGCCGTGACTCCGCTGGAAGGTAAGTTCAACGGTCAAGGTCGCGCTCGGTTTGACGAGTTCAAGGCTCGCACCGATGAGGTAGCTGATGACCTGAACTCCTCGTTGGCCCGCATCGTCCAGGGGCAGTCCGAGATGGATACTGCCACCGTGACCGGTGACCAGGAGACCGCAGACAACGCCAGCCAGAGCCAGAGCAAGGCCAACTTCGAAGGCGCCCGGTTCTCCTCCAGCCGCTAACCTCCTCCCGGTGCCTGTCAGGTCACTGCTGAGAGATAACCCAGACTTTTCTACTTCACAGGAGTAATTCATCATGGCAACTATGGATCGTATTTCCTACGACACCGACGTCTCCGCAAACGTTCAGTCCGATATCCACGGCATTGTCGGCCGTTTGGAAAACCTGATGAGCCAGCGAGACCAACAGGTCGCTCAGGCTATGTCTGATTTCCAGATGGATGGCGTTGACGCCGAGTACCAGCATGTGGAGACCCGGTGGCGCAATGCCTCCAACGAGGTCAAAGCCATTATCGCTCTGGTTCGTGAGACCCTGTCCACCAACGATCAGACCGCCACCACGACCCAGTCGCGGACTCGTCAGGCTGTGTCCAACATCGGGTAGTCGTTACCGACGTTCCTTGCTTATGGGCGGGCGCATTTCCTTCGGCGATGGCGTCCGCCCGTTTGCGAGACAAGGGTTCTTTTGTACCCCGTCGCCTCTACAACTGTGCTGTGAGTTTTGGCGAGGATGACTGACTACTACTTCTTGTATTTCAAAGCCCCAGAAAGTCGCGAGATCTAAGATGTTCTACGAAATTCACCCCGAAGCAGCCCGGTCCACCATTTCGCAAACGAGTAGCAAAATACCTGAAATCGAGTCCGCTAACGATTCTCTGGAATCTCAGGCATCGTCCTTGGGAGGCCAGCTTTCCTACAGTCCGCAGACCTCGGGCGCATTGAACGGCGACGTCAGCCAGGCGTTCCAGTCCGCTGGAGAAGCGTTGGTCTCAATGCTCCAAAACAATATTTCCGCCACCACGGAAGCCGTCAATGAGTATGGCAACGGTGATCAAGCTATGTGCGTGGCTGCTGATGGGGCACTGCAACAGGTCAACGTTACTGATATGCCAGGTGTTCGGTAAGAGGGATTGACCAGAGAGGAATTGAGATGGCTTTTGATGTCCCGGAGGTGGACAGTCCGTCGGTCGTGAGCTCTGGTGCCCAGGAGATTAGGACTGCTGGGGAGAAGATCGACCAGAAGATGAAAGATGCTTCCAGCGCTTGGCAACCGATTCGTGGCCAATATCGTGCGCCTGAAGCAAGCCAAGTGTATCGCGCAATGAGGACACCTGAAGAGATGGCGACAGAATTGATGTCTGCCGCGGATAAAGTTGGCACTGAGTTGGACCAATACTCTTCTGAACTGGCGGTGTTGAAACAACGTAGAGAAGCCCTTTTAGGGGAAATTGCCGCTTACCAGGCGGCGAACGTGGCGGCTGATCTTAGCGATCCTGCAGTCCTGGAGTATTTCAAGCGGTGGGAAGCCGAACTGCATAGGAAGTGTTTTCACCTTAGGGTAGGCGTAGAAAAAGCAGATTCAGAGTGTGCCACCTCGATCCGGTCGGCTGCTCAAGGCGCTGGTGATGGCATTGGTGAAACGTTGTTGAATGCCATTTTCCGCAACAATAATGTCGAGGGAGCCTTGGGCACATTATTTCAGGTTGGTCGACTGGGTGCTGATTCCGTCAAGTACGGCAGTATGGCGTATTTCGTCAGGAACGGTCGTGTTCAACTGCGGCAAGGTTGGGCCCCTCAGCTCTTGCAGAACCTTGCAGGGAGGGGGAAGTTTGGCGAAGGTCTGGCCAGGATCCTGTCCAAATGGGACGCTAGCGCTGTCACGAACAACGGTCAGTTCCTTGCCAAGAACTCGCCAATGAATCCGATGGCACACCCGAAGGGCCCCTTTGAAGCCCTTCAGACGGTGATTGCACGGAGTACCCTCAAGCTTGATGGTAAGAACTCGCGAATCCCCAATGCGGGTCATGGTGGCAAAGGTGGCACGTGGGACAGAGTCGCGAAGGGGTCCAAGATTGCCTCCCGTACCGGGAACGTCTTGTCCTTTGGAACTTCTATCGTGGAGTCTTGGCAGACCGACTCCAGTACACATCCCAATATGGGTAACGGTGAAAAAGGCACACGGGCGGTTGTTTCTGGTGGTTTTACTGCCGCTGGTGGATGGGCCGGTGGCAAGGCCGGTGCGTCAATTGGCGCCGCCGTTGGTTCTTTCGCAGGCCCCGTTGGTACTGTGGTTGGCGGTGTCGCAGGCGGTATTGTCGGCGGTATTGCAGGATCTAAGGCTGGTGGCTGGATCGGCGACAAGGCCAAAGACCTCGTCAGCGGATTATTTAACTGACGTTGTTGAGACGTTCAAGTTCCGGCGCTATTCAGGGAGCTCGGGAGTAGCGATAAGTTGTAAGGAGATGGAATGCCTAACTCAGGCAAGGCAGGGTCAACGGACAACACAACCTATACCCATCCGGAGATGGTCTTTGAGGTTTTTGCACCTCGCGGGTGGGAAGAAGACCTCTCCGGAGCTGATCGCGGGGTCTTCATCTACCTTTCCGACGAGATCTGGAACCAGCAGTTTCGTCCCAATATCGTTGTCATCCAGCGAGCAGCTGAACCTGGCACCGAATCGTTGGAAGCTTTAGCACGCGCCCAAGAACCTGTTGAAGCTTCATATCCCGAAGCCTTAGCGGATTATCGGCTACTGCATCTGGATGCAGACACCATTGGAGTGCAAGGTCTTCTCGGGTTGCTTCGTGTAGCGTCCTATAAAAACCCCGATGACCTTCCTCTGACGATGTTTCAGTGGGTGGTAGTACAAAATAACGTCCAAGTTGACCTCACCATCACCTACCCGACAGAGATGTTCGGAGAGCGCGCTCAACTGATTTTAGACATGGGGCATGGACTGTTGTGGAAGGAGGTGGCATCATGATTGAGCAACGAAGCACCGGCCGGGAAGGCTCCGGTGTAGAACTCAGTGCTGAGACTTTCATGACCCTGCTGGATCAGGGAGTGCCTCACGATGGATCTGAAATTTTCGATGTGAACGAGCGGGTTGTCTTTAGTAGCCAGCACGTCGCTCAGGGCACGGAAGAGATCTGGAATACGCTTCAGACACAGCGCTACAACGTCACAATTTCTTCCACAAATGGTGTCGGAATTGAAGACAATAGGTTTTTGTGGCTGGGGAGAGACGCGTGCGTGACTGCTGAAACCATCCAGGTTCAGTCAGGGTCTGATGCTCCTACCTTTTTATTGCGATCTCATCCACTCTCAAGCCGGTATACCGTGTTGATTGATTTGATGGGACTGGTGGCTATTGCCGATACGAACTTCGTGTCGGTAGATGCTGTCAAGATCCCAGCCAAGACATGGGAAAGTCTGGTAGTCGGTCCAGATGCTGGACGACAACAGCAACTAGCCCAACAACTAGCCCAACGACAAGCCTCAGAGCTGGTCGCCCAAGTATCACCTGACATGGCTGACGATATTCGTCGAGGTTTCTATCAGCAGGTTGTTGTTGTCTCTGAATCGCCTACTGAGCAGGGACCAACGCCGATTGCGACTGCTTGGATGTCGACTCCACACGGTTATCTGTCCTTCTTTTTGCAACCTGGGAAATTTTTTGGAAAAGCGCACTATTTGGAGCCGGTCGACGCCTGGATGTTGTTCATGATGGCTTCTTATCAGCTGCCGAGACAGCGAATGATTTCTACGTGGTAGGCCTGCGGATTGGTCCAGTGACGGTGTCATAAAAGGGGCGTGAGCTGGTGGAGATTCTTCTCTGGATAGGTATCCTCGTCGTTACCACGGCGGTATTCATTTTCTATATGTTCCATGTTCGGTTTCAAGAGAACGCGGAATGGTATGACGATTGGCGCGAGCCGGGGAATCTTTGGATTATGCCCTACTGGACTCCGGCGATGATTGTCACTGCATTGGGTCAGCTGTACGAACTGTCGGGGTATTGGGGCGGTGTTGTCGTCTTCAATCTGTTGCGGGTTGTCGCAATAATTACCATCCTCATGATTCCGATTGGGCTATTGGGGGTGCTCGGTATCCCCTTACCGTGGCCTTTCGTTCCCCGCTGGGTGGTTGAGCGACGTAAGAAAGATCGTGCTGAAAGGAAGGCGCGTCGTCGGAGGCGAAAAGAAGGCGGATAGCCTAGATTCGTCGAGGTTTCTATCAGCAGGTTGTTGTTGTCTCTGAATCGCCTACTGAGCAGGGACCAACGCCGATTGCGACTGCTTGGATGTCGACTCCACACGGTTATCTGTCCTTCTTTTTGCAACCTGGGAAATTTTTTGGAAAAGCGCACTATTTGGAGCCGGTCGACGCCTGGATGTTGTTCATGATGGCTTCTTATCAGCTGCCGAGACAGCGAATGATTTCTACGTGGTAGGCCTGCGGATTGGTCCAGTGACGGTGTCATAAAAGGGGCGTGAGCTGGTGGAGATTCTTCTCTGGATAGGTATCCTCGTCGTTACCACGGCGGTATTCATTTTCTATATGTTCCATGTTCGGTTTCAAGAGAACGCGGAATGGTATGACGATTGGCGCGAGCCGGGGAATCTTTGGATTATGCCCTACTGGACTCCGATGGTGATTTTCGTTGCATTGGGTGAGCTGTACGAACTGTCGGGGTATTGGGGCGGTGTTGTCGTCTTCAATCTGTTGCGGGTTGTCGCAATAATTGCCCTCCTCATGGGTCTGATTGGGCTATTGGGGTTGCTCGGTATCCCCTTACCGTGGCCTTTCGTTCCCCGCTGGGTGGTTGAGCGACGTAAGAAAGATCGTGCTGAAAGGAAGGCGCGTCGTCGGAGGCGAAAAGAAGGCGGATAGCCTAGGCAGTACTGGGAAGGAAGGTCGTTTCTCATGGAGATTTTGCTCTAGATCGGGCTGTTCGTTGTTTCGACCGCGGTGTTTATCTATTTCATGATCTTTGTGCGCTTGCAAGAGAACACCGATTGGTATAGGGACCACCGTGAAATTCCTAACCTGTGGGGTCATCCCGTACTGTTCCCCGTTTCATGGCTATTGCCGTATTGATGTTGCACGAAATCTCGGGATATTGGGGCGGTTTAGTCACGGACTTTGTCGTTACGGCTCTGACTATTGGCTCCTTGGTCATGGCTGTGATCGGTTTGATTGGTGCTGTGGGGTACCACTTCGAGGGTGTCAGGAGTTTTGTGTGTGAGGCTCTGATCCTGAAGGAGTTTCACTGATAATGACTACTGTGGTACCGAAGAAAGGCTATGACCCGAGTAGGGTCAATGAGATCAGCGCGAAGCTGATGGAAAACCCGGAAATCGCCGAACTGATCGGCGAGCTGTCGGAGGTTGTCAATTCTGTTGTGTACGGGGGTTGGGTTTACAGGTATGGGTTCATTCGGTCGGGGTAGGCTGCCGCGAGTTGGGCTAGTGCCTGTTTCCAGTTCGTGGTGACTTGTCCTTCGACGAGTCTGCCGGCGGCTTTGCGCTGGCTGGCGGGTTTGCCGCGTTCCTTGGCTCGTTGGCGTGCGCGTTTGTCCTCGATCGTGCAGATCGCTAGCCACAAGAGTTTCACCACCGCGTCGTCGGTGGGGAACTGAGTGCGGTTCTTCGTGACCTTGCGCAGCTGATAGTTCAATGACTCGATCGCATTCGTCGTATAGATCACCCGCCGCAGCGCTGGCGGGAACGCCAAAAACGGCACGAAACGCTCCCAGGCGTTTGTCCAGGTCGCGACCGCTGACG